>JACCZH010000254.1 GCA_013696045.1 Chloroflexia bacterium | reverse complement strand
TGTATTGTCGGTCGCCGAACCGTTACTTGCGGAGCTGCGCCGCCGCGCGTCCGACATCGTCGAGCTGCCCTCAGGTGAATCGGTCACCCTGCAGTTGGTGACGAATCAACCCTGGTCCGGCTACAACTGGTATCTGGGCAACATGGCGTCGCGGATTGACATCAATACCGATCTGCCGGTGCGGCTCAACGCATTGCCGGATTTGCTCGCCCACGAGGCCTATGCCGGCCACCACACCGAACACAGCGTGAAGGAAGCATTGTTCCTCCGTGAACGTGGATTTGGAGAAGCAGCCATCGCGTTGCTTACGACACCTCAGGCGGTTGTGAGTGAGGGCATTGCGACATCCACGTTTGACGTCCTGGTTCCCCCGGAAGAGCAGGCAGAGTGGCTTCAGGCGTTCGTCTACGGGCCGGCTGGCTGGGAAATCGACGTCGAGCGCGATCTGGCCATTCAGCGCACGGGACAGTCGCTTTCGGCGGTGTCTGGTAACGCGGCGCTGCTCATGCACGACCAGGGTGGGTCAGTTGACGCAGCGGTGGAGTACATCAGCCGCTATGGCCTGCTCTCTGAAGCTGAGGCCCGCAAATCCGTGCGGTTTCTGACGCACCCGCTGTTCCGAACCTATACCTTCACCTACACCGCCGGCAAAGAGCTGGTGCGTGGCTATCTCCAGAGCCGACCCGATCCGAAGGCCGGCTTTCAGGAGCTGCTTACCGAGCACTGGACCCCGTCCCGGCTGCGCGGCTCCGCCCTCTGGCGTTCGTCCGACGATGAGCGATTGCCGTCGTAACCCGCCTATCGAGTCGAGCCAGGGGGGGGCGTCCTGCTGGACGCTCCTATATCATCCTGAGTAGTGGGCCACAGAAGAGGCGCCAGTCTGGGCTGAGCGAATCCCTGTCACGTGTCATCTCGACCCATGGGGTACCCCGAGGTCTAGATGACGGCCGAGAATGCCGCGGCGGTGACACATTCCCGGTGGTCCACTACTGAGGAACGAAGGGATAGCCGGTCAATTCCGTTTTACTAAAGCGGTTTTCAGGTGCGCCGCTACGACAGACAACCGTTCCGGAAAATGCTCTATTAATTCAGAGCGATGCGATAGCAAATCTCCCGCACCGAGCCTTCACCAACGGGAAAGTCGCGCTCTTCGGCAGCGTGGGCGCCCTGGCGCTCGTAGAAGCGGCGGGCGGGCTCGTTGCCATCAAGAACCCACAGCACAAGCTCGTCGGATTCCAATTGCCGGCCACGCTCGACGGCGGCCTCCCACAGCAGCCGGCCCGCGCCCCGGCGTTGCCACTCCGGGAGGACATAGATGGCCCAGATTTGGGCCACGCCGTCGCGATCTTTCGTGATCATGACGTAGCCGATGACCTTCCCGGCGTTGACGGCGACCAGCATCCCGTCACCCATGCTGTCGCGGATGAACGTGAGCCGGTCAAGGTTATAGTTCGCTTCAAGGAATGATGCGATGTCCTCGTCCGGGAGCATGCCAGCATACGTGGCCGGCCAGGTTTGGTTGGCGACCTCATGGATGCCGGGAAGATCGTCTGCCGCGGCTACCTTGACGCTGATTGCCTGCGTGGAATCGTTCATTATAGAAACCCTTCGTCCCGGACTCTGGAACGGCTACGATCAACTGGTAAACCATAGACGAGAAAGAAAGAGGTGACGATGCCACGGCCAGGTGAAATCATGGATGTAACGGTGTTTATGCAGCCAGGGATGCCGCAATGGGCAGGAGAAGCCGTGATGGCGACTCGCTCGCTGTCTGAGCTTCCCGGCGACGAAGCCAATGTCGCCATGCTGACGATGACGACGCACACCGGAACGCATGTTGATGCTCCACGCCATTTCTTTGAGCGAAGCAAGACGCTGGATCAGATTCCACTCGACCGCTGGGTAGGTCCATGCGTGGTGGCCGATTTTACCGGGGTTACCACCGATATCACCGCGGACGACCTCGACCGCGCCAATATACCGCCCAATATCACGCGCCTGGTTCTGAAGACGCGCAACTCGGAACTCTGGCGCACGCACCCAGAGACGTTTGTTGAAGATTTTATCGCCGTAGCCCCTTCCGGCGCGCGCTGGCTTGTTGAGCGCCTGATACGGCTGGTCGCCATTGATTACCTTTCCATCGGCTCGTTCGGCCCGGAGGGTGTCGAGACCCATCGCATCCTGCTAGGCAACGACGTTCTGGTCGTCGAGGGACTGAATCTGACCGGGGTTCCGGCGGGCGCCTATGAGCTGCTGTGCTTCCCGCTCAACCTCTTTGGGCTTGACGGCGCCCCGGCTCGGGTGGCGCTACGAGTGTTGGGTGTGTAGCCCGATCAACCGCTCTGCCGCGGCATCGATAGTGCTGAACTCCTTTGCGAAGCAGAAACGCGCCTGGAGCGGCGCGCTGGCGGGGTCAAGGTAGAACGCCGATGGCGGAATGGCCGCCACTCCGTGCTCCATAACGAGGCTGCGGCAGAAATCGACATCCGTCTCGAAGCCGAGATGGTCGATTTCCGAGAGCAGGAAGTAGCTGCCTTGACAATTCAGCGGTGGCAGCCCGGCGTCCGCCAGCACCGCTCGCAGCCGGTCGCGGCGCAAAGCGTAGTTGTCGGCGAGTTCCTGGTAATAGCCGCGTTCACCAGCCGTCTCCAGGGCAACCGCCATCGCCTCCTGAAACGGGGTGGCGGTCGCGAAGACATTGAACTGGTGCACGGTTCGGATGGCGGCGTTCATTTCCCCGGGCCCGATCATGTAGCCGACTTTCCAGCCGGTCATCGAGAAGGTCTTGCCGGTCGAGTTGAGTGTCAGAGTGCGTTCCCACATATCCGGCAACGTGGAGATGGGAATGTGCTCGTGCCCATCAAAGAGAATGCGGTCGTAGACCTCGTCGGCCAGCACCAGCACATCATGCTCCCGGCAGACAGCCGCGACCTGCTCGATCTCCAGGCGGTTGAATACCTTACCGGTCGGATTGTGCGGAGTGTTCAGCAGCAGCAACCGGGTGTTTGGCCCGACAACGGCACGCAGCCCGTCCGGATCGAAACTCCAATCGGGTGGATTGAGCCGCACCACTTTCGGGATGCCACCCGCCATAACCACCTGCGGCACGTAGGCGTCATAAAACGGCTCAAAAAAGACCACCTCGTCGCCCGGATTCACGAAGGCAAGCATGGAAATAAAGAGGGCTTCGGTCGCGCCGGTGGTGACCGTCACTTCACGGTCGGGGTCGATCTCACGGCCGAAACGACGCGCCCAGTCGGCCGCTATCGCGTTGCGGAGGCGGGGCGTGCCGTGGCTCGGGGCGTATTGATTCATGTCGCCTCGAATTGCGTCAGCGGCCGCGTCCTTCACAAAATCCGGGCCGGCAAAATCGGGAAAGCCCTGGCCGAGATTGATCGCCTGATGAGCCACCGCCAGGGCGCTCATCTCGGTGAATACCGATGTGCCGAATGTTGCTATTCTGTCCGCCCCGGTTGGCCGCATGCTAATTCTCTCTATTTAAGCGTTCTTCCGCACGGCAATTCTCGCAGAATCCAAAGAGCACCAGGTGATCGGTCGCGACGTGAAATCCGTGGCGCTGGAACACCTCATTGAACATGGCTTGTAGCGCGGCGTCATCAATTTCCTGTTCCTGGCCACATCGCCGGCAGACCAGGTGGTGGTGCGCTTCCAGCTTCGCCACCTCGTAGTACGTTTCGTCGCTGCCGGTGTCAGCCGCCACGACGAGTCCCAGATCGACGAACAGGCGCAACGCGCGGTACACCGTCGACCGGTCAATTGAACGGTCGGCCCGCTGAACCCGCAGATAGATCTCGCCAAGCGGCGTATGCCCATTTCCCGCGCACACTGCTTCGAGGATGTGTGCCCGTTGCCGGGTTACCCGGTGTCCGGAGGACCACAACCGTTGTTCCCAATGCAGCGCATCATGCGTCATAGCAGCGTGCTTCCTGCCGATATTTGCGATAGGCCATCGCGCCAGGGACGAGTTCATAGACTCAATCATAGTAAATGACGGTTGGGAGAGGGGAACGATGCAGCAGCAGACGGAACGAACCGGGAAAGGTGGCCACAAGCATCGGGGTGGCCCTCTTGGCTGGTTAGGAGCCTTCTTCCACATTGGTGGGCACGAGCACGCTCAACCTGAGCCAGGCTCAGACCCGGCGTTTGCGACGCGAGATGGCATTCGTACGGTGTGGATTGCGCTCGCGGCACTAGGATTGACCACCGCCATCCAGGTAGTCATCGTTGTTATGAGCGGCAGTGTGGCCCTCCTGGCGGACACCGTCCATAACTTCGGTGACTTTCTGAATTCTGTTCCGCTCCTGTTCGCGTTTTATCTCTCCCGCCGCCTGGCAACGCGACGCTACACCTACGGCTATGGCCGGGCGGAAGATGTGGCGGGTGTCATCATTGTCCTCTCCATTGTCTTTAGTGCCGGATTCATCCTTTGGGAGTCGTTTCAGAAGTTACTCGATCCCCGGCCGATCGAGCAGATTCCCTGGGTGGCGGCTGCCGCCGTTTTCGGTTTCATTGGCAACGAGGCGGTGGCGCTGTTTCAGATTCGTGCCGGGAAGCGCATCGGCTCGGAGTCGCTGGTGGTGGATGGCCTGCATGCTCGCATTGACGGTCTGACATCGCTGGTGGTTCTGGTTGCGGTCGCAGGCTCGCTGTTTGGATATCCCATTGTTGACCCAATCGTCGGCCTGCTCATCGGTGTCGCGATCGTCTTCATCGCCCGGGACGCGACGAAGCGTATCTGGTATCGGCTGATGGACGCGGTCGATCCAATGGTTGTGGATCGTATTGAGCAGTATGCCGGGGACGTGCCGGGCGTCGAGAACGTGGCAAGCATCCGCGCGCGCTGGGTGGGCCACCAATTGCATGCCGAAGTCGGAATCGTCATCAATCCCGATCGGACGCTGGACCAGAGCTACCAGCTTGCCGGGAAGGTGCGTCAGGATCTGCTCACCTATGTACGACACCTTGCTCTGGTCACCATTGAGGTAGTCTCTCCCGCTGCTACTGCCCCTATTGTGTCGAATGGCATGTCTTCCTTGAATTTCCTGCCGCCGCGCTATCAGGGTTCGAGCGTTCCGGTCAGCGCCGCGCCTATGGGAGCGGCAGCGCTCCAGTATGACAAAGACGGCGGAGTAGCCTGGGATGAGATGTGGACCGGCTACTGCGAGCTGGCACTGGCAGGCGGCGCGCCGCACCGCGGCAGCCTGCTTGAGCCGGTCCACGAAGCAGCCATTGTCGCGAACCCCGAGAAGTACAAGTGGGTTCTGGATGAACTGGAACGCGGCATCAGGCTCGTGTCAGGTTTGCCCGTTGTGCGCAGTGCCACACCCGGCTGGATCGGAATGCAGTGCGACAGCCAGGAGATGGCGTTGTGGCTGCTGCGCGCAATTGTCGTGGAAAACATTACGGTGCGGCGCGATAGCTCAACCCTCTGGTTCCCGGCCGGCCCAGACTTCCGGCTGGAACGTGAGATCAAAAACGTCATCACGGTAATCGCCAAAACCAACCACTATTGGGAGGAACATGTGGCCGGTGCGTCAGTTGCCGTGAGCTAAGCGTCCAGTACATCGGTACTGCTCACACCTGGTACCTATCGCGCTATGCCGTCTAGCCCTGACCCGGTAGGCTGGTTCTTGTGGAGTTGGGCTATTGATCCATCTCCGGCGAGGCTTTCAGCCAGAATGCGGTAGGGAACCTATGACAGCGACCAGAGGCGAGTCCGACCAGGTCCACTTCCATTCTCCTCCGGCGGATATTGCCGGACGGCGCAACGAGGCGGAAGTGACAATCGATCCAAACATCATGGCGGCCACTAACTCGCCGCCAATGCTGTCTATGGAACGCTTGAGCCTGCAACCGTTGGCGCTCAATGCCCTGTGGCAATGGGGTGTTATCGTCGCGCTGGCCGCATGGGTGCTCATGGTGTCGTCGGGGAGCCAGGCGGGAATGGGCGCGGCGGCATTACTCGTTGTAGCCGGTCTCCTGAACCTGTTGATATCCCAGCGCGTCAACCATGGCGCTGTGACACAGCGCGGCGGAATGGCGGTTGCCATCCTGGGATTTCTGGTTGCGATGAGCGCCACCGGTCTCGTGGGCGCAACATTGGTGAGCCCGGTGGTGCTGCTTTTGCCGGCATTGGTCTGGACCCTCGCGGCGACCGCCCCGAAGCCGTGGATGGTGAACCTGGGCATACGCGGCGGCGTTGTCACCGCCGCCGGAATCGCCGCTTTGAGCGCATCGCGCTTCGCCGACACTCCCACCCCGGTTTCCGGCACGGCCGTGATGGGCGTAACCCTGGTGGTTGTAACGTTTGCGGCCGGTTGGCACGGACGTCACGTTGGATCCCGGTTGCTCAAATCAACGGTTGGGGACACCTGGCCGGCTGATTCCATGTCAACGGTCAACCCCATCGACGCGGCGCGCCTCGAGATCGCGAGTCAGAGCGATCCAGCCGGTATCGCCCAGACCGCCGCCAACGCCATCGATCGCCAGTTGAGGCCGTCGTACATCGCGATCGTGGAACAGGTCCCCGAGGAACACGTGTTTGTGGCTCTGGCAGAAATCATCAATGATCCCAGCTTGTCCGGCCTTGGCCGCCGGCTGACCGGTATCACCGATAGCGCCATCACGAAGGGTTCAGCGCTCTGGATGCTAGGGGACGTTGATGACACGTTTACCGCCACATGTCGCCGTATGGGTATTCAGGCGGCTTTGATCGTCCCATTGGAGCATCTGTCGCACCGCATTGGAGCAATCCAGATTGCCTGGACTGGTGCGCTGGGCCCAGCGGCGCTGGCCGGCGCGTTATCGTTTAGCTCCGAACTGGCTCGGCTGGTCACTCCGGATCTGGCGATTGCCCAGTTCTCGTCCGAGATAGAGCGTGGCTATTTTGATGCCATTGCCTCGCTGGCCGCTCGTGTCGATGATCGTGATGCGTTTACTCGCGGCCACTCCCGGAGAGTCGCCAGGCACGCGCTAACCATCGCGGAGGTTTTGAATCTTAATGACGATCAGCAACGCAAGCTACTCTATGCAGCCGAGTTGCACGACATCGGCAGGATCGGTGTTAGCGAGAACATCCTTAGCAAGCCGGGCACGCTGACCGCTGGCGAGTGGGATCAGGTGCGGACCTATCCGCGTATATCGGCCGATATCGTTGAGCCCCTGTCATTCTTCACCGACGTTCGTGAAGTGGTGTTGCACCAGAACGAGCGCTGGGACGGCGCCGGCTATCCGGACAAGCTCAGCGGCACGGAGATCCCGCTGCTCGCGCGCATTCTGGCAGTGGCCGATGCCTTCGACGCGATGACCAGCACCCGCGCCTACCGCTCGGCGCTGTCCCCGCAGATGGCGCTAACCGAGCTCTGGAAAGCGCGCGGAACCAAGTACGATCCTGAAATTGTCGAGGCCTTCGTGATGCACGGGAGTGTGCGCTCGAAAGTGGCGTAGGACGGTCCCGGCGCCCAGATTTGTCCCCGGAGCCGGGGCGTCCCGGACTACAACCGTGGCGCTTCGGCTTCGATGGTGGTGAAAATCTGAGCGTCCCAGATGCCGGCGCAGTGGGCGTGATGCTCGATGGTCCGCTCGTCTTCAAGCACAAGAATGCGTGTTCATAGTGAGGCAGCGCGTCGTGTCCACGCCCGATCAGTGTGGAGCGCACGACTGGATGGCCTACGCGCGAGCCAAGCTCGCACTGGAGTTCTCGAACTGCCGCCGAATGGTTCATGTGGCTGGCTCCGGAACGATCCATGCTGAGACTCCCAAGCTACCATGTAGGTTATGTCGCACCTCGAATCCTACTCTCACTGGCGCCGCCGGCCAACGGCATCTCCGGGCAGCTGTGCTGGCGTCAGACGACTTTCGGGATCGGCACGTCGATGATCGTTGGGCCGTTGTGGGCGAACGCGTCGGTGACGGCCTGTTGCAGGTCTTCCGGCTTGTCGACCCGCACACCTGGAATGCCATACGCGGCGGCCAGCTTCACGTAGTCAGGGTTGACCAAATCAACCGCCATCGAGCGCTCTTCTCCGTAATGCCAGTGCATGGCGTCCTTCACCGCGGTGTAGGTTGAGTCGTTGAAGATGACGATTGGCAGGCTGACGTTGTGCTGCACCGCGGTTGCGAGTTCCTGCATCGTGAACTGAAATCCACCGTCTCCGGCTATCGCAACGACGGGCGTCTCCGGTCGCCCGATCTTGGCCCCGATGGCCGCCGGCAGCGAGAAACCGAGCGTGCCGTAGGTTGAAGGGAACAGGTAGGTGCGCGGCAGGTAGGCTGGATAGCTGTCGTTCATTCGGTAGCTCATCATCGTCATGTCCTGCACGATGATACCGTCGCGTGGGATAGCCTTTCGCAGCGCGTCAATGTGTCCGGCGAACGGCGTGTCGCCTTCGTCCTGCTTCTGGATGCGCGCGCGGTAGCCCTGCACGTCCTCGGGCGACATTTTCGCGGATATTGAGCCTCGCTGAGAGCGCAGCGACTCAAGCAGTGCGTCGGACGTGGCGCGCGCGTCGGCGATAATCGCCAGCGCCGGAGGGCCATAGTTGACCATCGCTTCGGCGGGGTCAATGTCTACCCGGATCAGCTTGTCAGGCGCCGGCATCTTCCAATAATTGGTCTCCTGCGCGCCCAGCTTCGAGCCGATCACCAGCATGACGTCGGCGTCTTTCAAGAGTTCATCTGCCGGGTTCTCGTCAGCCCATGGATTCCAGGCATGGCCCAGGCCATAAGGGTGATCGTCCGAGACGACGCCTTTGCCCATGACGGACGAGATTACCGGCGCGCCCAGAATTTCGGCGATCTCAGTGATGGCGGCCGAGGCATCCACTGCTCCGCCGCCAACGTAGATTACCGGCTTTCTGGCGCCGGCCAGCATTGCTGTCGCTTCGTCAACGTGTTCCCGGCTTGGAAAGGGCCGGTAACCCGAGCTGTGCGCCGGTAGACACACCCGGCCTTTTTCAAGCATCAGGTCGATCGGTAATTCAACGTGGACAGGCCGTGGGCGCCCGCTGGCAGAATCCTGAACGGCGTTGTAGACCTCGACCGCGATTTTGTCGAAGGCGTCCACTGAGACCGACTTCTTGGTGAGAATGCTCATCAAGCCGGATTGATCGCGGATATCGTGCAGGTTGCCGCGCATGTTGTTGCGGTAGGGACGCTCGATCTGTGACGAAATGATCACCACTGGAGAGGAGTCGGAGTACGCTTCTCCAACCGGTGTCGCCACGTTGGTGATACCAGGCCCGGTAATGATGATCGCCACGCCCGGTTTGCCGGTCGCGCGGGCATAACCGTCTGCCATAAAACCGGCTCCCTGCTCGTGGCGGGCCAAAATATGGCGGATTGAGCTGCCTTGCAGGGCGTCATACAGCGCCAGCGTATGGACTCCGGGAATGCCGAACACCACCTCAACCCCGGCTGCCTCCAACGCCTCAATCGCGGCCGCCCCGCCGGTCCTCATTTCAGACATGTTGCCTTTGACCTTCCCTCATATCCCTTGTGTAACCACCGTAGTGTACACATGAGTCCCTTAGCGGCTATAGTGCCGCTCATGAGTGAGAAGGAAATGTTCCTCGATGAGTCCGGGGATCACAATTTGTTCCTGATCGACCCGAGAGTATTCAGTTTGTGTTCTGGGTGGCGTCATAGTCGATCGCCAGTGCGCCGAAGGAGACTTGGGGGAGCACCGTACTTTAAGTGGAAGCAAAAGGTGAGAAATTGACGGGGAATTCACTCAACCAGACCAGGCACTTCGCGGAGATTTTCGACCGAGTTCAAGGGTTCATAGCAGGCGGAGAGATTCAGGGCGCAGCGCTGGCCGTCGCTCAAGGCGGCGAGCAGATCGTTGAGTGGCAGGCTGGCGAGGCCCGGACCGGAGTTGCCGCGAGCCCGGACACGCTTTGGCCGCTGGCGTCGATCTCAAAACTGTATACGGCTGCGCTGGTGATGGTGCTGGTCGAGCGCGGAGAGCTGAGCTTATCCACCACGGTAACGTCGGTTCTGCCGGCCTTTAACCACGATGGACGCGAGCAGATTACGCTGCGCCACCTGTTAACCCACACCTCGGGGCTGGTCTACGAGTCGCCGGACATGGAGTCACTTCTTATCCGGCAGACATCCATGGACGAGCTTGTAAACGAAGCCTACGTCCACCCGCTGATGTTCGCGCCGGGCGCGAAACTCAGTTATGCCGATTACAACTACGCGCTGGCCGGGCGGGCTGTGTCGACCGTCACGGGAATACCGTTCCCCGAGCTGGTGCGAAGTCTGGTGCTGGAGCCGGGTGGGCTAGCTGACACCTTCATGCCGCCTCCCGAGAGTGAGTACGAGCGACTGGCCAGGGTCGACGGTCCGTTGGCTGAGGGGACGGACGGCGCAATGTACAACTCGCCTTACGCGCTGAATCTGGCGCACCCGGCGTTTGGAACCGTTTCAACCGCCAGCGATCTGTTGAGGTTTGGCCTGCTCTTTGCGCCGGGAGGCAAAACGCGCATTCTCTCGGAAGCTGGCCTGCGAGTGATGACGACCGACCAGACCAGTGGTGCTGTGAGCGTCGACTCCGGATTTCTGGGCGGCGGCTCCGCACGGCCGTGGGGTGCAGGGTTCATGATAAAGGGCAACAGTGGGCTCGGAGGCGATCTGCTCTCTCCGGCGAGCTTTGGCCATGGCGGCGCAAGCGGTTGTGCGTTGTGGGTTGATCCGGTGGAGGACATCGCCATTGCGTTTGTCTCAAACACCCACGCCAGCAGAAGCCGCCCGAAATTCGTCGAGCGCGTCAGCCGCACCATTAACGGAGTCATGGCGGCGCTAACGCGGCGCGATTAGCCTAACAGCTCCCCAATCGTCTCCGTCGCCTTTAGCCCGTTGCCGGTGAGCAGGACGACGGTGTCGCCCTCGGGAATGGGTCTGCCATCGCGGATAGCGACGACAAACGCTGCCGCTCCGAGGGCGGCGGTTGGCTCGACGTACAGCCCCTGGGACCAGAGCTCGCGGAGGGCGGCGGCGATGTCGTCCTCTGTGACGGCCACCGCCCAACCGCCGGAATCACGCAGGGCGGAGAGGATCTGGCGGCCACGTGAGGGTGCACCGATCTTTGTGCCCTCGGCCATGGTGTCTCCCGGTGTGACTGCGGCGATGTCTCGTGCGTCAGACTCATATGCCAGCGATATTGGCGCGCACGCGGCTGGTTGCGCCGCGATCAGTGCCGGTAGCTTGCCCGGCACGGCGTCAAATCCCCGGCGGCCGCCCACGAATGCGCTTCCGCCACCGGCGGGAATGAAGGCCGTGGCCGGCAGCCGTCCCCCCAGCTGCTCCCAGACCTCATACGCCCAGGTCTTGACGCCCTCAACAAAAACGGCGTGCCAGTTGTGGCTGGCATAGAACGATGATGGGTCGTTGTCGACGGCGTCCTGGGCGGCGGAGGCTACAGCGTCGCGGTTGCCCTCGACCGGGATGACTGTTGCCCCATAGGCGCGCGCTTGAACGAGTTTGCCAGGCGAGGCGTTGGCCGGCGCGTAGACGGTGCACCCAATTCCGGCGGCGGCACAGAAGCCAGCCATAGCGGCGGCAGCGTTACCTGATGAATCGACGATCAACCGATCGAGGCCAAGTGACGCAAGATGCGCCACCAGGATTGCCGCGCCACGGTCCTTGAACGAGCCGGTGGGCAGCGCGGCATCGTTCTTAAGCCAGACGTTGCGGCCAGCGAGTGTGCCGGGAACGAGTGGCGTCAGCCCCTCACCGAGCGAATAATGATCTGGGCGCTGGACCGGTAACAGGCTCGCGTAGCGCCAGAGCGTCGGCTCCTCGAGATCAATGTGCTCGGGCGCAAGAGTGTTCGGTCCGCTCAACGTGAACGCGCCTCCATCCACCGGGCAGCACCACAGCCGGGTGTCGATTTCCTCATGATGGCCGCATATCTCGCATTCGTAGCGCCAGGCGTTCATGCGCTGTTACCCTTTCTGGATGGTGTAACTTTTGGAGAGAGAGTTTTTATCGGCAATCATCAAGCCGTTCCGCTCGCCAGTGTAGCAACGACAGTGCCCCGCGGGTAGACGCCATGAATTGAGTCAACATTCTGATGGATGGATTCGCACTTCGCATTCAAACTCGCACCCCCGACTTTCTTGTCGATGTGGCGCTGGATGCCGGCAACGAGCTGATCTCGTTGCTTGGCCGCTCTGGTTCTGGCAAGACGGTGGTGTTGCGCTCGGTGGCCGGTGTTTATACGCCGCAGCATGGCCTGATCGAGCTTGGAGACCGGATTGTCTTTAGCTCGGTGCAGGGGGTAGACATTCCGCCGAGCGAGCGCAGGGTTGGCTGGGTGCCGCACGTCACCACGCTCTTTCCTAACTTGAGCGTGGCGGATAATGTTGCATTCGCATTGAAAAAACAGGACACCACGTCGCCGGAGACCGGCAGGCGGCGGGTGCGCGAAGTGCTTGACATGATGCAGCTTATCCCTCAGTGGGACCGCTTGCCGGCGAAACTGACTACCGAACAGCTCCAGCGAGTAGCATTTGCGCGGGCTCTGGTCATTGACCCCGATATTCTGCTTCTTGATGATCCGTTCGCTGACCTGGATATCTCCGCCAGACGCCAGGCTCGGCACGAGTTTCAATCATTACGGGCGGGCATTAACGTCCCGGCCATTCTCTCGACAACCGATCTTGAAGAAGCGTACGAAGTGTCCAGCCGCATCGCCTTGATCGACCGTGGCCGGATCTTGCAGTATGACCCGCCGCGCACCCTGGTGATGCGTCCGGCCAATCGCGATGTGGCTGACCTTGTACTCTCGGTGAACATTGGGCGCGGATTAGTGGTCGAGGCTGTCGAGGGTGGAGTGATGGTGCAGACCCGTCTCGGCAGACTGCGGGCAGCCGGCGTTTACCCACTGGGCATTGATGTTGATATGGTCATCCGCCCAGAGCACATCCAGGTCCTTGCGCCCGGGGGCAATGAAGATTATTCGGATAACATCCTGGTTGGCCGGATGATAGAGGCCGAGCGGCACGATGACTTTTTTGAGCTAACGTTTGTTCCGGATACTGGTGGTGACCCATTGCGAATCACGATGAGCGATCTCGCCTATCGCGAGCCAACGGTCGATCCGAGCCAGCAATCCCGGGTGCGGCTGCCCCCGCAAGCTATCCACCTGATGGCATCATTGCCGGACACAAACGCGACGCCGACGCTGGGGAGCGATTTCGAGGAATAGCCGGCCAGCGTGCCCTTCGAGATGGATGGATTCAGAATGCAGATTGCCGAACAGGTTCAGGCTGCGGTGGAAAACTATCGCGATCTCCCGCCGAATCCGCTGGATGAGAATGTGACGCCTGAGACGCTCTATATGGCGACGCCCGACCGTCTGGCCTACGCTTTGGGCTGGATTGCGGCGAATGCGATCGTTTCAGCCCGCTTCCTGCCGTCAGCCATTGATGTGCTGCCCGTGTTTCACCCTGAGAATGGGTGGGACCGCTTTCTCATCACCCGCCGGGTGAGCTGCCGAAACTATGCCAACGAGCCGGCTGACAAGTTCGGGCTGATTATGCTGAGCGGTGAAGACGCTCCCCGGCTTACCACTGCTGGCGGCAAAACCCGCCTGGCGTTGGGCCAGGCTCTGCGAGACGATCCCGAAAGAGCCATAGAGGAGCTGGTGGCGATGATTCCAGCGCCGCAGATCGAGGGTGGCAAGCACAGCCGCTGCGCTCATCAGCTTGGCACGCGCTACCCGCTGTATTACAATGTCGCGACCGAGATGATCGTCGAGTATCCGGGAGTTGTCGGGGCGCGCGAGATCTACATCGACGACAAGGCTATCGACGGGCAATACCATCCGCTCTACCTGCACTCGGTGGCTCTCTCGAATAGCGGTCCGGGAGATCGAACGGGGGTCGTTCTGCCAGTTATGGTCTACGACTGGTTCCAGCTGCAGTATGGTGAATTATTCGCGTTCTTCGACACTGACGGCAGCCGCTCGATCTATCGAACTGACCGTAACTCCTGGTCGCGAGTACGCAAACAGCTCACCGCTGAGCCGGACCACACCGTTAAGCAGCGCATCAGCAGCTGGCTGCGAATTGGAGGCCGGCCAAATCCGGAAGTTGATGCGCCACTGGATGGCGAGGGCGCCAGCGCGTCGAATGTTCGAGCGGGTGAGTTGGGATAGTCCGCGCGGAATCAGCGCCGCCGTTTCCGTTAATCTGCGTGAGTTGGCGGTAATATTGTGACGAGATGTTGCGTCCACAGCGTTGGCGGTAGCGCTGGGCTCTTGACAAACACCGGTTTACCTCATATCGTCAACGCGGCATAATGGGCCCACATATTGCGCTTGGTGGACTGCCCATCTGGAGAGCTGTTTGTCGCGTGTTGCGACTGCCAGAAGTGCATTAGGGAGAATACAAACATGGACATGAATCGAGCTTCAAAGCTGGCGGAAATCCTCCAGCAGGCAACACCGACTACTCGCCGGGAGTTTCTGAAGCGTTCAGCGATAATGGGCGTTACCATCCCGATAGCTGGCTCGCTGCTGGCGGCTTGCGGCGATGACGAGGACGAAACTTCAGACGAAATCCCGACCACCGGCGTTGCCGACAGCACGCCCACCGAGGCTGACGCCACGGGTGGCGACGCCACACCAGAAGAAGATGAATCCACACCCGAAGTCGGCGAGGACGAGACACCCGAGCCAGCCGCCGATGGCACTCCAGCTGAGGCTGAAGGCACCCCAGCCGAGGCTGCCGGATCGAGTGACGCGCCGCAGGGCGGAACGATTGTCCTGATGGGCCACCACTCCATTGATAGCCTCAGCCCGGACGACGTTGGCCGGACCGTTGAGTGGGTCGCGATTACCCAGCTCCACAACGCGCTGTTGGAGCTTGATCCCTTGTTCGTTCTCCAGCCGACGCTGGCTGAGTCGTTCGAGATGAGTGACGACGGTCTCACCTATACCTTCTACTTGCGTGAGGGCGTGCTATTCCACGACGGTGAGGAGTTCACCGCCGACGACGTGAAGTACACCTTCGACTACTACGGTGACCCGGAGAGCGCGGCCATCACCGCGAGTAACTTCCAGGGTATTAGCTCGACCGAGGCTGTTGATGACTATACGGTCGAGATCACGCTGGACGGGCCAAACTCAGCCTTCCTTACTCGCGCCGGACAAGCGTTCATCGTGCCGGAACATCACCACAGCGCCATCGGTGAGGATGCCTACAAGACCGACCCTGTCGGCACCGGGCCATTTAAACTGCTTGAGCAGCGCGCCGCGGAGTATGTAGAGCTTGAGGCGTTTGACGATCACTTCCGGGGCCGGCCCAACGTCGACATGTTCCGCGAAAACGTAGTGCCGGAGGCGTCGGTTCGCGCTATCGCGCTTGAGACGTCGGAAGCCGATTCGTCAATCTGGCCGCTGGTTACCGAGGACAGCCTGCGGCTTATCGACGACGGTGGCTACACGACCTACACAACCTCGTCGGTTAGTGTGAACCACTTCCCGATGAACAATACGCGCCCGCAGTTTCAGGAGAAGGTTGTGCGCCAGGCGATGATGCACGCCCTGGACCGCGACGTGATCGTCGACGACCTCTGGCTGGGCGCGGCGGTAAAGGCCACCGCCAATATCTCGCCGGCATTGGAGTTCTACTACGAGCCAGACGTCAAGCAGTATGAATTCGACCCCGAGCTGGCCATGCAGATGCTTGAGGACGCCGGTTGGGTGGCGGGCAGTGACGGCGTGCGGGAGAAGGACGGCGTGCGTCTGGAGTGGACCTGTGTCGTCGGCACTGGAGATCAGGCCCGCAAGCCGATCGTTGAACTGGCTCAGGAGTATTTCGACCCCATCGGTATGCGCATGAACATCGAAGAGAATCCCGCTTCGTCCCAGGGGATGCGCGATGGTTCGCTCGACATGGCGCACTACAACTGGACCTATGGTGGTAGCAGTGGCGAGCCTGATCCGTCGAACACCTTGCGCTCGGATGCCCTGAACAACTTCAGCCACTACCAGAGCGAAGAGATGGACGATCTGATCGACCGCGGCCTGAGCGAGACTGACCCAGACGCCCGGCGCGAGATCTATAGCCAGATTCAGAAGCTCGTGGCTGAGGACGTCCCGTTCCTGTACATCAAGTA
This sequence comes from Chloroflexia bacterium, assembly GCA_013696045.1. Taxonomy (GTDB): domain Bacteria; phylum Chloroflexota; class Chloroflexia; order Thermomicrobiales; family CFX8; genus JACCZH01. The sequence goes on along the minus strand of JACCZH010000254.1, from coordinate 1,737 downwards.
CTGGGACTGGTTCACGATTTTCACTCCGCGGGTAAAAGGTTTGCCTGAGGAGATCCTTGCTGGAACCCAGATCTACAACATGATGTACACAGCCTGGATCGAGGAAGAGTAGCGATTTTCCGGATAATCAGGTAGGAATCATGTGGTCCCGGTGTGGCGTTCTGGCCACGCCGGGGCTTTCTGTGTTTCCAGACGCCTATCCCGGGTACATTTCCCTGTTATCCGCTACGAACCGGGATTATGTAGCGCGTGCCCTGATCGCCGCGCCAGCCGTCCTGGTCGAGATCGTCTAAGCTGATGTCGTTGCCCATCCACTTCTCGAGAGCGGACACCGCAAGTACATAGACCCGCTGCTCAGGACGCTCGCGTCCGAGACCAAGCAGGTCCCTCCATAACGTTTCCGTCACAACTCTCCAGCGATGCCCTTTGGCAAGCACTTCGTTCCGGCGCCGGGCAGCCATGAGAGCCGCCGGGTCGGGCGAGAGCATGGCCGGACGGTCGAGCCCCACCAGATAGCCGATGTCGGCCTGGATCTCTCCCTGCTCAATTGCCGTCACCAGACGCGCTGTGACCGGGCTGTATCTCTCCGCCAATGCAAATCCCTCCGTTACACTATCCATTCTCGCATCAGCCAAGGTTGGGATACACTGTGATCGGTCATGAGCCATCCATTTGAATCGAAAGGAACGACGCTTGCGAGCGATTTTTCTCACCAGCGAGCGCGTGTATTTACGTGGCATGGTCGAGGATGACAAGTCGTCGGCCATCGCCTGGCACGATACTGTGTTCCCGGTGAATGCCGCGTTTGCTGAAGAGCAGCTTAAAGAACAGCACAAAGAGATGTGGGATGTGCCGAACCGGCAGCTTGCGATCGTCCAGGTGGAGGACGACGTGGTGGTCGGTGGCGCGGGCATCGATTTTGGAGGCGATCGGCGGGCGGAGATTCGAATACACATCGCGCCGTGGTTGGCGAACAGCGACGACATACAGGCAGAGGCGTTACGCTTGCTGGTCCCGTGGCTGCTAGACGAGCACAACATGCGCCGCGTCGATGTCAGACTCGCCGCCGATCAGAGTGTGACTGCCGCGGCGGTGCACGAGCTCGGGATGTTCGAAGGTGTGAGGTTGCGCGAGTTCTTCCGCAAGCCGGGTGGACGGGTGGACGGCGTGATTTACCAGATTCTCAACCCGAGTGAGGAGCACAGGCATGCGTAATCCCATACTCACCGGGAAGCGAGTCTATTTACGTCCGCTGGAACCGGATGACGCGCGAACGATTGCCGAGTTTGAGGCGCAAGAGACCGACACTACGATTTTCTCTGGGGGCCGCATTCCGCACAGTGCGATCGCTCTGCGCAAGTTGTTTAGCGATGCGTTCAAGACGATGCCGCCAGATACCGTGGCATTCGCGGTCTGCCTGAAAGAGGACGACACGCTGATCGGGCAGATGGGCATTACCGGCATCGACTGGGTTCATCGTCACGGCGAGACGTTTTCGCACCTTGCACCCGGCGGGGAGTATCGCGGAAAGGGTTTCGGCACCGAGGCGAAGCATCTGCTGCTTGAATATGCCTTTGAGCACATCGACCTGCATGTCCTGACCTCGTGGGTGTTCGAGCAGAATGAGCGATCGGCCGGGGCACTCGCTAAACAGGGGTATAAGCCAGCCGGCCGGTTGAAGGCCGACGGGATCAAGCGTGGCGTCTACTACGACGATCTGGTTTTCGATGTCTTGCG
>JACCZH010000244.1 GCA_013696045.1 Chloroflexia bacterium | reverse complement strand
CGGCGATCCTTTCAATATGGAGTATCGCATGATTGCCATGGACAGTCGAACAGTATGGATTTATTGCGAGGCAGTGTTGACCCAGGGTACGTATGGCGGCAAGCCAGCCTGGGAAGGGGTGCTCGTTGACATCACCGAGCGGAAGAAGATTGAGGACGCGCTCGGGCTGCGGGAGCGCCAGCAACAGGCGGTAGCAAAGCTGGGGCAACGCGCTCTTGAGGGGGTGGATTTATCGACGCTGCTTGATGAGGCCGTCGTCTTTGTTAGCCGCTCGCTACAGGTAGAGTACGCCAGGATATTTGAGGTGTTGCCTGGCGGGGACAATCTCATTTTGCGCGCGGGCGTTGGCTGGCTGGAGGGCCGCATTGGCGAGATCAAGACATCGGCCGGCCAGATTGGGGGGACGACTGTGCCGTCTCATGTCGATTCTCAATCTGGTTACACGCTGCTCTCGCATGAACCGGTGATAGCCGAGGATCTGGCTCGTGAGGAGCGTTTTGATGGTCCCAGGATGGCGGCTGAGCATGGTGTCGCGAGTGGCGTGAGCGTCATCATTCCGGGGCGAGGCAGACCGTTTGGCGTTCTGGGCGCGCATTCGATACGCCGGCGCTCGTTCAGCCAGGAGGACGTCTTCTTTCTGCAATCAGTGGCGAACGTCGTGGCCTCAGTTGTGGTCCAGTCTGATAACAACTGGCTTACCGTCACCGATGTGGCGGAGTTTCTCCAGGTAACGGAAGAAACGGTGCGGCGCTGGATCCGGCGCTCTGAGCTGCCGGCGCTCAACCTCGGCGGTCCCCGGGCGGGCTATCGCGTCTATCCGTCCGATCTGGAGCGCTTTATCGACGACCGGTTGATTCGGATGTAGACTCGCCAGTTTGACCTCAGTTCTGGTATCAAAGCCTCAGCAGTGTATCTCTCCTTCCCAGATAGCGCCATAGTGAGCCATGACGCAATTACGAACCAGAGCGTGTAGTATGTGCGAGTCGATTTTCGGATCGTGAAACAGAAGGAACACGCTTGTGGTGAATGGTCAAACCGGGATTGTCGTTGGCAGCGCCAACGCGCGAATTGGTCTTGGCGCGGCGGTGGAAGTGCTGCGCAATGGCGGTAGCGCGATGGACGCGGCCATCGCCGCAGTGCGGTTGGTGGAGGACAACCTCGAAGACAACGGGGTTGGAACGGGTGGCATCCCGAACATCCTCGGGCAGGTCGAGCTTGATGCAACCGTGATGGACGGCCGCACGTTGGCGGCCGGATCGGTCGGGGCCATCAAGGGCTATCCAAACCCGATCGACATCGCCCGTAAGGTCATGGAGGTGACTCCACACGTCATGCTGGTGGGCGAGGGCGCAGAGCTGTTTGCCCGCAAGCATGGTTTTCAGCAGGCTGAGCTGTTGACGGACGAGGCCCGCGACTCGTGGAAGTCACGGCTTGACGGGCTCGACGCCGCTGATGGCAGTGTCTACGAGGATCAATACCAGCTGTTTATGGGCGCGGTCCGCGACTGGCAGAAGATGCTGCACGAGGAGATCTACGGCACGACCAATGTGATCGCCCGCGACGCCAGCGGTGACATCGCCTGCGCGGTGTCGACGAGTGGCTGGGGGTTCAAATGGCCGGGCCGGCTGGGTGATTCTCCGATCATCGGCGCGGGCAATTATGCCGACAACCGCTTTGGCTCGGCGGCCTGCACCGGCCGGGGCGAGATGGCTATCCGGGCCGCGTCCGCCTACAGCGTGGTGAGCAATATGCGCCACGGCATGAATCTCGAAGAGGCGCTGCGGACGTCCATGACCGATCTGAGGCATATGGTCGATCCGTTCGCCGAGCGCAGCAATGTCATGAACATCGTCGCAATGGACCGCGAAGGCAACGTCCTGGCGGCGTCCACCTCCGACGAGAGCAAATACGTGTTCCAGACGGTTGAGATGGACTGCTACGAGGAGCAACCGCGCCTGCACGTGCCACTCCAGACGGGGCAGTAGCCTGTGCGGCGCAGAGTAGACGACGTCAAGCGCCAGTATGCCGTCACCGATCCGCTTAAGGTGAGGAT
>JACCZH010000221.1 GCA_013696045.1 Chloroflexia bacterium | reverse complement strand
TGTCAACGCTCCCAGCTCCAGATTTGCGACAGAAGGTAAGGAAGCGGCCAGCAGAGACGTTACCTGCTGGCCGGATTTGGCGTGTGCCGGAGCCCATGCCGGCGCGGCGTCAGCACAGGACATCCAGTGGATTGTGGGAGGGTATAGCTATGACAAGGTTGCGTTTCGCTGGTCGTTGAATCTGTCGCCGCAACGTCCTCCGTTGCATCATCCTGGCGGAGACGGGAACGCACCGATCTGCTGCATGATGCCGAGCACATCGGAGCTGCCCCAGCGCTCGACCATCTGGCCGTTCTGAAAACGCGCGATCTGCATGCCACGTGCTTTGACCGGACGTCCCGTTGGTGGGATGCCCATGAACTGGCCGTCATGTGTGCCGCTGATCGTATAGGCAATGGCCACGTTGTCCTCGTCGGCAATCATCTGCTCCACGGCGATACTCAGATCCGGGAACGCGGCCCGGAGCGTTTCGTGGAACATAATCAGCCCGTCCGGACCCGGCTCCTGACCTGGCGCGGGATCGTGATCGACGAAGGTAGGTGCAACGATCTCGCGGAACGGAGCGAGCTGGGCACTGTTGATGGCTTCTCCGAATCGCTCGCTAGCTTTGATGTTTTCCTGCTTACCCAAGGTTGGTCCTCTTTCTCCAGATATTCGTTTGTAATGAGGTTCAGGGCTGATTGTTTGCAGCGTACCGGCCGCTCTGATCAAGGAAGCTTGGATGCCAGAACGTCCACTTGCTCGATAGCGGGCGGCTGGGAAAAGAGCTCGTCACTTCTCTCCATCAGGGCAGCGGCAACCTGCCCCGAGAGATGTGCCTGACGGCCGGCTTCGTCCGGGAAGGCGTCGAATATTCCGAACGTGGACGGTCCGAGGCGTATGCCAAACCAGGCAATGGTGGCTGGCTCTCCCTGGACTATCGGAAGCCCCTCGCGGAGGAAGCTCGCGACATCTTCTTCTTTTCCGGGTTTGGCTTCAAGCCTGACAAACAAGGCGACGCTCACAGTCATGTGCTTTCTCCCATGCATACAAAACGAACGTTATTTGATGGTAACAGCTTCGCATGGGTCACTCGCATCGCGAGCCGGCGGGCAAGGTCAGGCTTTGGGGGCTATGCACAACAGGTTTGTCCAGCCCCAGCCCACTGTCACGATGTTGCGTGTCACCGGTTGAGGGTAGTCTTTGTCCCTAGTCCCCGGCGCTTCCTGACCAGACCGTATGCCCCGATGACGAGCGGGAGTAATCCCAGGCGCCGATGGTCGCAAAGGGCTGTGTTTCGCCGGACGGTTGCTGTGATGATGCCGGAGCATAACGGGGTTGTGGCCGGGCAATGCCTGGGCGACGGCCACGGCGCCGGGGGCGTTTCTGGAGCTCAATCAGGGAGCGTGTTTGGATCGCGCAGACCATGACCACGACCATCGCCAGCGTTGCGCCCAGCGGCCAGCGCCAAGCTTGCCAGGGAGTGTTACCGGCTGCGGAGATCGAACGCACGCTTGCAGCGTCGCCCCCGATTTCGTGCAGAGTGGCTGTTTGGGCGACTGGGTGTTGGGAAGCCATCGTGGCCACCGGTTGGTAACTCGCGAGCGTGATGATGGGCCGGTCCTCAGCATGACCCGGAACCGCCAGGGTGGCAAATCCATGGTCGAAGAGGGTCATCACATCCGCGTACCAGGCGTCTGGAGTGCTGCCCATGACGACGCTGATGATCGTCTGACCGTCGCGATGGGCGATTCCCATCAAACAGTATCCGGCGTCATCGGTGATTCCGGTTTTGCCGCCAATTGCGCCGGGGTAGTTCCCCGGGAGCTGGTTTGTCTGCACGAAATGGTGGCCTGCGCCGATATATCCCGGCGAGGAGATCGCAGCCAGAAATTCAGGCTCAGTCTGCAATCCCAGCATGGTGATGGCCGCGATGTCACGCGCCGAAGAGTAATGCCCCTCAGTGTCGAGGCCGTGCGGGTTGACCAAATGCGTGTCGTGTAGTCCGAGGCTTTGGAGACGCTCATTGGCGTCGTTGATGAAACTCGTGACACCGTTCAGCTCAGAAGGAGATTCACTCGCTCCGACGTTGCGGGCAATGGCCATGGCTGCGTCGTTACCGCTGGCCAGCATTAAGCCGTGCAACAGTGTTTCGAAAGACAGATCTTCTCCGGTCTCAAGACCCGCGCTTGCTTCGCCGACCAGATCGTCTTTGACGACGGCCATACGGCGTTGCAGCGGTGTATTCTCGATGGCGAAGACGCCGGTGAAAAGCTTGGTCAGACTGGCGGGGGCGGCGCGCTCGTTCGCGTTCTTCTCGTAGAGGATAACGCCCGTACTGGCGTTGATGACGATGGCGCGCTTTCCGGCAATTGCAGGTTCGCCCGGGCTGGAGGCTTCGGCCGAAGGAAAGGTGAGCGTCAGAAGCGACCCGAAAATCAACGTCACAATCAGCAAACCGATAGCGAGATTCCGCACCAGGTAACTGCCCTCTCCGCATACAGTAGGTCGCGCGCACCGTTGCACGGTCGCCAAATTCGCGCCTGATGGGCACAGGCGTCAACCTGGTTTCCATGATGATTGTCAAGGGGCGAACGGATCAAATTGACAACAGGCTGAGTCTATCAGTCACAGTGTACGTACACAAGGTCCGTACGGCTATCGACGGCGAGGACGGTTGAGGCGCTCCGCGCGTATATACGACTGGACACGGTCCAGCACAAAGTCTCGATCCGCAGCCGCGATGACCTTGCCGTTTTTCTGGACCAGCACTACCTTTGTCGAGCCGCTTGGCAGCTCGGCCAGGAGTTCGGTGACCGGAGCAGCGCTCTCCAGGCGAGGCAGAGTGTCGAGCTTGCTCATCACTTCTCCAACCGTTAAATGTGTCCAGTTGGCACGAGGAATCTTGCGGAACGAGTGGAGATCGACCACTCCGACTATCTCAGAGCCATCGACCACCAGCGTGGGTCCGCGCCGGTAGTTGTCGAGCAGCGATTCGATCGAGTCGTCAATGGTCGCGGATGCAGGCACACGGTTGACTCCAGCTTGAAAGAGATCATCGATCTGGAGCCTCGCGCCCGCCTCACGCCAGACAGTTTGAGCCACGCCTTCCGCTCGCGCCCGGTTGAGCGTCCAGCACAGCGTCAGGATCCAGGCGCCCCACACGGCACTTGTTTCACCGGCCGAGAGCAGGATTATTCCCCCAAGAAACGCGAGAATAATGAAGATCTGGCCATAGATCGCGGCTATGTGAGTAGCGCGGACCAGATCATCACTCAAATACCATATGAATCCGCGGACGAGCCTGCCTCCGTCGAATGGGTAACCTGGCAGCATGTTGAGCGCCATTAACCCCAAGTTGAAGACTCCGAGTAGCAAGACCGCAAGCCCCGGCATAGCGTCTGGAGACCCCAGAATCAACCAAAGACAACCACCCAGAGCGGAGATTGCCAGGTTGACAACCGGCCCGGCTGAGGCTACCCGCACATCATTCGCCGGTGAATGCGGGACATAGCAGGTGTCGGGTAAGGCGCCGAGCAGAGACGGATCGATCGTGTCCAGGGTGTTGCCAAACCGGCGCGCCAGCCAGACATGGCCAAATTCGTGCGCGAATATGGAAGCAACCGCTCCAACAACGAGCAGCAGCACGCCAGCGAGCCATGCGGCGAAGTCGCCATTGGTTGCTGAGTGGGGTGCGAGCTGATAGATCGAGATGGCGGTCAGACTTAAGACCACAAGCATCCAGGTCCAGGATGTGCGCAAGGGGACGCCAAAAACGGTCGGAAGGGGAGCCCGGATCATCGCTGACCCTCCCGTGAACTGTTACCGGCAGGAACGCTATTCGCGGGCGGAACTCACTACAGGCGTTGATATTCCTCAAGATCAAGCACAAAAACAGTTGCGGCGGCGGTCTGCGCGTCGGCCTCGTTTTCGGATTGCGCGGCGCGAGTGCGAGCTTCCTCACGGATGATATCCAGCACCTGCTCAACTTGCTGATCCTGGACACCAATCATGATGGTGGTGTTACCGCGGCGCAGAAATCCGCCGGTGCTGGCGAAACGCGTGGCCCTGAATTCGGCCGAGACGAGCGCGTCGACGACTTCGTCTGCGTCCTTGTTTTGAACCACAGTGATGATTAGCTTCATTTCGCCTCACTCTTCAGTCGGACTATTCCCACACCCCTCGGAGGAT
>JACCZH010000524.1 GCA_013696045.1 Chloroflexia bacterium | reverse complement strand
GTGTGGCCCGGTGTGTGCATGACCTGGAACGTAATCTTGCCGGCGTTGAACGTGTCGCCGTCATGCACCAGTGTCGCGCCCGCTTGGGCCGCAAACTGATATTTCCAATCGTCGTCGCCCTCATCCGACAGGTAGAGTTCCGCGCCAGTGCGCTCGGCGAGTTCCTGAGCGCCCGAGGCAAAGTCAGCGTGGATATGGGTTTCTGTAATCGCGGTAATCTGGAATCCCTCCTGGGCAACCAGGGCAAGATATTGATCGAAGTTGCGGTTCGGGTCGATAACCAGCGCGTCGCCGGTGGCCTGGCAGGCAACCACATAACTCGCCTGGGCAAGCTTTTCGTCGTACAACATCCGTAGAAACACAGCTACCTCCCAGGAATGGCCGCTGGCAAACAGGCCGGCAAAGATCGTCTGCCGTTGGGTTCACGTCACGTAGTGTTCTTCTATTGTAGAGTATCTTTTCTGAAATGCTACCGGATGGAGACGCTGATGCTTTCTCGGGTGTTGCCACTAACCATCATAACGTTACTGCTCATCATCAGCCCGGCGCTCAGCCTGGCCGCTGACGCCGCCTTTCAGCGCACCTGGGAGCGGACTGACAAACCAGTCTTCGACGGTCAGGCTGCGCGCACCTGGATGTGGGGGCCGGAGAGCTTTACCGGCACTGTCACTGAGGAGTACGCTGAATCGCCCGGCGGGACGCGCGACGTTCAGTATTTCGACAAGTCACGCATGGAGGTTACCAACCCGGACGCGGTTGACGACGGTGTCTGGTACGTGACAAATGGCTTGCTGGTGGTGGAACTTATTAGCGGCAACATGCAGACGGGTCACGACAGCTTCGAAACCCGGTCACCCGCCGGTGTTCCAGTAGCCGGTGACAGCGACGACGTAGACGGCCCAACCTATGCAACGTTCGTGGCGCTGCTTGAGGTTGAACCGGTGGCGCTCCGGCAAGCGATGACCGAACGGGTAGACCGTAACGGCCGGGTCACCCAGGACAAGGCCCTGGGAGCGCTTGGCATCACCGCAGTCCACATTGACAACGTCACGAACCACGCGGTCGCCGAGCCTTTCTGGGAGTTCATGAACTCCACCGGAGTTGTCTGGGAGGACGGTGGGCTGGCTGAAGCCACATTGTTTCAGGATTCGCTTTTCGCAACCGGACGACCGATCACCGAGGCGTACTGGGCAACGGTCAAGGTAGCGAACACTGCTAAGGACGTCCTAATCCAGTGCTTCGAGCGGCGCTGCCTGACTTTCACTCCTGACAACCCCGAGGGCTGGCAAGTTGAGGCCGGCAACGTCGGCCGCCACTATTACTCCTGGCGCTATAACCAGACCGAGCCGGAACCGTCACCGACGCCAACCCCAACGCCGGGAATGGGACTGGTGTCTGTCTCATCCATCCAGGGCATTGAGACATCAGCCGGCAGCGTCGACGGTGACACGCGGTACGGGACTACATTCATTGGAACGTCGTCCGGCGATGTCCCCGGCACATTCAGAGCAAAAATAAACTACACGCCGCCGAAACCAGGCAGCGGCGTCACCAACACCGTGGTAGGCGGCGAATGGTCCATTACCAGCGACAAGGGAACCGTTAACGGCACCTTCCAGGGCGGCAGCGCGCAGTGGGACGAAGCGGGCGACTACGCAACCATTAACGTGATCATGAAGGTCATCGCGCGCACTGGTGATTTTGAGGGCCTGCCACGTGAAGCCCGCTTCGATGGCACGCTCAGTCACACCGTGTTTCCACCTCGGATAGCTGGAGTGCTGACCATCTACCCATAACTTTTTGGGCTGCTGAACGGGACCGCAAAAGGACAGCGCCCGGTCCACAGTGGACGGGGCGCTGTCAGGTTCATCTGAGTTGGACAGGTGTGAGCGTTACTCGGCCGCCGGCCAGTCCACGCGCACAACTTGGGCACCAGGAGTGACTGAGAGGTTGACGATGTAGGCGATATCGTCGGCATCGATCGCCAGACCTGTGGCGAAGAAGATGCCCTCGTCCAGCCAGACTTCCTGAGTACTACCGTCGGCAGAGACCTTGATCACCGCGCTGGCTGCCGCATCCGGATTATCCGGACCAGCCATCTCGGCCTCAAGCAGACCACCAGATGCGATCTCGAGCACGTAGAGGTTGCCCTCACTATCGAAGTCGATCGCACCAATGGCGCTGAATCCGGTCGCATACACTTCCGGGTCCTCACCTGGCACGACACGCCAGACATTGGCAGCGTCCACCGGGAACGGGAAGCCGGTCAGCTCGCCCACGTAGTAGGCGCCATCCGGGCCCTTGGCGACGGTGGTCGGGACCGAATCCATCGGGATCTCAGTGCCTTCCGGCAGCTCAAGGAACGGCGGAGCCAGCACCATCCGCGGTGGGAAGACCGCCAGAGTCGTGATCTCACCCTCCGGTGTGACCTGCAGCAGGCTGTTGCCGCCGGCGTCGACCACGATGAAGTTCTCACCGTCCATGATCAGAGAGTACGGGTTGCTGTCAACCATCGTTGGGTCCGGGTTGACATCGCCCTCATACGCCGCAAGATCCGCGATGATTGTCCAGGAGCCGTCCTCTTCGATCTTCGCCAGCGTGCCTAGGGCAGCGACGTCCTCGGATTCGAACATGTCGCGGATTTCTGGCGGGCCAAAGAAGCCGAAGACGGCATACATCTCGCCCTCCGCAGTGACGACGACATCCGCAGGGCCGGGCAGACCTGTCACAACCTGCTCCGACTCGCCGCCGGCGATGCGGGTAATCGCGCCGCTCAGGCCGAAGCAGAATTCGAATTCTTCTTCGCCTTCTCCGACGACGACACACTCGTCAACGTCCGTACCGGCCTCCGCGACGTAGATAGCGCCGTCTCCGCCCAGGCTGGCGTGCAGCGGAAAGGCCAGATTCTCAGCCACGACGGTCAGAGTCACTCCTGGCTCTGGCTGGCCAGCGGCCAGAACCTCAACACCAAGCAGGCCAAGCAGCACTTGCTGGCCTTCCGGGTTGTCTGGGTGGAACTCGAAGCGAGCACGCTCGAACCACTGGGTGAGCACGGTGTCACCAGCAGCGTTGGTCTCCATCTCGGCTTGCGAGATTGGGTAGCCAAAGAG
>JACCZH010000206.1 GCA_013696045.1 Chloroflexia bacterium | reverse complement strand
ATGCAGAAGCTGCCAATGATTCTCGATGCGTTTAAGCAGAAGGCTCGCGCTGATCTCGAGACGCTGCAAGACAACTCTCAGATGAAGCTGTTTTAGATATCTCCTTGACCAGCGGGTACGAACCCGGTAGAGTGTACGTACATCTCGTACGTACGTATGGAGGGATTTTGGCGGGACAAGCAGCGACCGGCATACGAACCGGTGAAACCACTCAGAAGGTACGCCGAACCAGGAAGACCGACGTGGTGGCTCCCGAGCCCGATAAGCCGCGACGTCGCGCTACGCCACGGATCAAACTTCCGCCACGACTGCGGGAAGAGATCACAGCGGTGCTGGTCTTCACGGTTGCGGTTATCACGGCATTGCCACAAGTGGGACTCGCCGACGACACGCTCTTATCGGTGCTCACCGATGGAATTGCGGCTCTGATCGGTCGAGCGGTGCTGCTGGTGCCGTTTGCAATCTCCATCGTCGCGGTTGAAATCTGGCGTGCTGAGGAGGCTGAACAGCGAGTCAGGCGCACGCTTGGTGGTGTCCTGGCAACCCTTGCCATTATCGGACTTCTGACGCTCGCTCAACCGCAAGCCCCCGTCCAGGAAGCCGGCGGGTATGTTGGCGATCTGCTCTCGTTCAGCCTGCGTGCCATTATTGGAGAAATCGGCGCTTCGCTCCTCCTGCTCTCAGTGGGCATCGTGGCGGTTTTTCTCGTCACTGGGACCGATGTATCGTCCATGCGCGAATCCTGGGCGCGGATCACATACCGTCCACCGGTCTACGACGAGGACGAGCCGGATGATGACGAGCAGCCTGTGTTGGAGTTTTCCGATCCCGTCCTGCCGGTGACAACCGATCGTTACGATTCAGTAAAGAAGACTGATAACGCAGTTGACGCCTCCGCCTCGGTGGAGCCGCCCGTGAAAACCGCTCCATATATCAATGTTCCCAAACCCGACAAGAAAGCGGAGGTTCCCCAGGCAGCGCGCGACAAGCCGCTCGAGCTGGAGGATCCGGACACGCCTCCGTCGCCGGCTACTCCGTGGCGTCTGCCGAAGCTCGGTTTGCTTGAGCTATACAAGTCATCAGACCCAGACGCGGTCGATCTGGAGAAGAAGGCTCGCCGAATAGAGGAGACCTTATCGTCCTTCAAGGTCGAAGCAACCGTGCGCGAAATTTTTCCAGGTCCGGCTGTGACCCTGTTTGCGCTTGAACCTGCTCTGGGTGTCAAAGTTCGACGTATTACCGAGCTGCAGAACGATCTCGCGCTTGCGCTTGCCGCTCCCTCGATCCGGCTCGAAGCCCCTGTGCCCGGTATGGCGCGTGTCGGCATCGAGATACCGAACGCCAGCGTGTCAACGGTTGGGCTGCGGGAGGTTCTGGAGTCCGAGACATTCCAGACGACCGAGGCCAAGCTGCCAATGCCGCTGGGCCGTGATGTGAACGGGCGTTACGTCATCGGCGACCTGACCCGCATGCCGCATCTCCTGATCGCCGGCGCGACTGGCTCGGGCAAGAGTGTGTGTATCAACAGCATTATCGCGACCTTCCTGCTGACCAAAACGCCTGATGAGCTGCAAATGATCCTGATTGACCCAAAGATGGTTGAGCTGGTCGGCTTCGAGCGGGTTCCACATCTCAAGGGGCCGGTGGTGACCGATATGGACAAAGTTGTTGGCGCACTGCGCATGGTTCTGCGAGAAATGGAACGGCGCTACCAGCTGTTTGCCCGCCTGGGTGTGCGCAATATCGATGGTTACAACTTGCGGCGCGAGGATGAGCCACAGTTGGACAAGATGCCCTATCTGGTTGTCGTCATCGATGAGCTTGCCGACCTGATGATGACCACTCCTGAGGAGGTCGAGACATTGCTGGTGCGTCTGGCACAGATGGCGCGCGCGACCGGCATCCATTTGCTGATTGCGACGCAACGTCCATCAGTCGACGTCTTGACCGGGCTGATCAAGGCGAACGTGCCGGCTCGCGTCGCTTTCGCTGTCACCTCGCTCACCGATAGCCGGGTAGTGCTCGACATGCCGGGAGCGGAGCGTTTGCTCGGGCGTGGCGACATGTTGTTCATGCCTCCGGATGCGGCCAAGCCACACCGAATCCAGGGTCCGTACATTGACGACAAAGATCTTGAGAAGGTCGTCCTGCATTGGCGCAAGCTTGTTCCTGAGTTGCATTTCGACCCCGAGTGGTCCGCCTTTCCGTCGGCCGGGCAACAGCAGGACGAGGACGGTGACGACGCGCTCATGGAGCAGGCAATCGAGATCGTTCGACAGCAGGGAACAGCTTCGGCGTCTATGTTGCAACGCCGGCTGCGGGTTGGGTACAACCGCGCGGCGAGAATGATCGAATCAATGGAAGACGCCGGACTTATTGGCCCGGCGGACGGTCAGCGGGGACGGACCGTGTTGCTCGAGCTTGATGACGAGTAGAGCACCCGGTTTCCGCGCCGGGAACCTATTTCCTGCCCTGTTAGATATACTTCAGATCGTATCTAGATAGGTGGCGGAGGCTCATGTTGCAGCGTTCAAGAGTCACGGTCGAGCCCGTCGCGAGACTCATAGATGAGTTGGCAAGGTTGCCGGGGATAGGTCCGAAAACGGCGTCCCGGCTTGCATATTACGTTTTGCGAGCGCCTCGTGAACAGGCGCTCAGCCTCGCCGACGCCATTCTTGAAGTCAAAGAGAAAGTTATCCTGTGTTCGCGGTGCTTTAACATCACCGACACTGATCCATGCGCAATTTGCCGCGATCATGACCGCGAGCAGGGGATTATCTGTGTCGTGGAGGAGCCGCTGGATGTGCTGGCTCTCGAGCGCACCGGCGAATACCGGGGTTTATACCATGTTCTGCACGGTGCGATTTCCCCTGTTGACGGTGTTGGTCCAGACAAGCTGCGCATACGTGAGTTAATTGAGCGTGTAGCCGAGCAGCACCCGCGGGAAGTCATTCTTGCCACCAATCCGAACATCGAAGGAGACGCAACAGCAATGTACGTTGCCCGCCAGCTTGCGCCATCCGGTGTGTCGGTCAGCCGTCCCGCCAGTGGGTTGCCGGTCGGTGGGGACATTGAATATGCCGACGAAGTCACACTGGGCAGGGCTCTCTCCGGCCGGCGCGCGTTGTAGCCAGGCTCATTCGAGGGAAACGTTACTTTTATCTTGGAAGAGAGGGAGCGTTCCATATGGCGACCCTCGCAGTTCGAACACTTCGACCCAGAGATCTTGCAGGATTACGGTCGGTACGTCAGCGATCGGACCGTCTTGATGGTCCTGTGTGCCGTTTCAGGTCGTCGTCCGACTGGACGCACCAGGTTATGGCCGCGTTGCCCGTTCGAATTCAGGACGAGCGCGGATATGTTGCGACCGTGGATGGCGAGCTATGCGCCTACCTGGTTGTCGAGCGGCAGCCGCGTTTATATCAATGGGAGCTGGTGGGAATCGCGGCGGGTTCTCCCAGGCTCGATGCCACGGACGATGTCTGCGTTGAGCTGTGGACTGCGCTAATTAATCTCGCAATCAAGCAAGCCGGCCAATCGGGAGTGAAGCGCTTGTTTGCCGCGGCCGAAGCAGGCGGACCAGTCTATCAGAGCCTGCGCGCGAACGGCTTTGAAGCGTTTGAAAATATCCTGGTCATGACCGGTAGCCTGCCATCGGAGGCTGTAGGTCAGACCCCGCCCGGTATGCGACGCCAACTGAATAGTGATATCTGGTCGGTGCATCAGCTGTATAACCATGTGACGCCCAGGGCGGTGCAATTTGCCGAGGCTCTGACAAGCAGCGAATGGGATCTCGACAACCGGACCTGGTGGCGGCGGCTTGCTTCACCTCATCCACAGTCGACCAGTTTTGTCCTGGATAGCGCCGACGGAATAGTTGGGTATTGCCGCATCGAGAAACAACACGGGCGGGCGATGATCAGTTTCATGTGTGCCCAGCATTGCTCAGAGAGCATTGCGGAGTTTCTCCTGTCGGCCGCTCGACAAGCAGGTGTTCGAACCAACGACGTTGTGCAGATTGTCGTTCCTGGTTATGCGCTGGAGCATGTGGCGCATTTTGAGCCAGCGGGCTTTCGTGTTTCATGGGAGCGCACTGGGCTTGTGAAGCATACGACGACGCCGGTTGTGGTGCGGCCTCAGCTCGTGCCTATATCGGCCGTTGACGACAGAGAACGGGCGATGCGTGGCGTCCCAACTCTCTACCGGGGCCGTTAACCAGTGTCGCCGGCCATCCACCGTACGATCGGAGCTATATAGCAATTGACAGTGAATAATCTCGACGTTGAAGATCAGGTTGTCCCAAGCACGATCGAGCGCGAGCACACGGTCACTGACGATCTTGAGAACATGCTCGCAGTGCTGCCTACACGAATCGCCGACGCCCTGGACCATGCGCCAGAGGGATATCGAAAAGACGACCTGATCGAACTTGTGCTTGATCTCGGCCGGCGCCCCGAGGCGCGCTACCAGCGCACGGAGATGTTTTTATCCGACGAGGAGGTGACACGAGAAGATCTGGAGTATGTCGGCGAACGCGTCGGAGAGTTTGGTGACGACAATCGAGCCGGAATTGAACGCACCTTGCACCGTATCTCCGCCATTCGAAATCGCGCGGGAGATATCGTTGGCCTGACCTGCCGGGTAGGCAGGGCAGTGTTCGGAACCATTGAGATCGTGGAGGATCTGGTACAGACCGGCGACAGCATTCTGTTGCTTGGCCGTCCAGGTGTGGGTAAGACAACCATGCTCCGCGAGGTCGCCAGGGTTCTGGCCGACGATCTGCGCAAGCGAGTCGTGATTGTGGACACCAGCAATGAAATCGGCGGTGATGGCGACATTCCCCATCCTTCGAT
>JACCZH010000520.1 GCA_013696045.1 Chloroflexia bacterium | reverse complement strand
GGAGGATTGGGTAGCTCGTAGCCCGCTCGTGGCGGTGGCCTTCAAAGGCAACTGACCCCGCGGTTATTTACGATCCCTCGGGCCCCAGCATCTCGTAGAGCATCAACGCTAGCGTCTTCGTGCCCTGGACCAGATCGTCAATCGCCAGGAATTCGTCAGATTGATGCGAAATGTTTGTCGGGCCGGGGCCGTAGAGAATGGCGTTAGAGATACCGGCGTTGCGCACGAAGAAGCGTTGATCATGGCTGCCGGCCGAGATCGTTGCGGTTGGAGTGCGGCCCATCTCAGTGATGGCGCGCCTGGCGATCTGCACCAATGGTTGGTCGTCGCCCACCAGCGTCGGCTCGGTGGCGTAGGTCTCGCGATACTCATACTCAATGCGCGGGTCCTCGCCCTGCATCTCCTCCAGGATCGAGAGCAATTCGCCGCGTGTGCCTTCCAGGGATTCGCTATGCACGAAACGGCGGTTGAACGTCACCGAGCAGCGGTCGGGCACAACGTTGGTCGCGACACCGCCCGAGATGGTGTCAAACGACATCGTCGACATGGCCGCCTCGGGCGGGGCTACCGGAATATCGGTCACCAGCCGGGTACGCAGCTCGGGCTGCAGCTCAGTCTCGACCCGCGCCAGAAAGCGCGCCAGCAGCTCCACCGCGTTGACGCCCAGATGCGGCGTGCTGCCGTGCGACTGCTTGCCGTGAAAGATGAATTCGCCCCAGATGGCGCCCTTGTGGCCAACCCCGATGCCGTCCAGTCCAAATGGCTCGGTGATGATAACCGCGTCGGTGTTCCCGGCTGCTATAACACCCTGCTCGACCAGGAAGCCGGTCCCGGCGTTCATGTTGCCGACCGTCTCCTCGTCGGCCACGATACTGTGCGTCACCTGGCCGGACCATTGGATTCCGGCACGGCGCAGCGCCTCAACCGCGAAGATCTGGGCAACCAGCCCACCCTTCATGTCGGATGAGCCCCGGCCAAAGATTTTGCCGTCCGCAATCTCGCCGCCCCAGGGATCGCGAGTCCAGTCGTTGGCGGCCGGCACGACGTCATAGTGACCGTTGAGATGCACCCGTAGACCCGGCCCGCCCGGCCCGGATAGACGCGCTAACAGGTTCGGCCGGGGGCTTCCGTTGCCCTGCGGGGAGAGCTCCGCCAGCCGCTCCTCGGGCACTGAGACGATCTCGGTTTCGTAACCCAGCGTCTCCAGCCAGGCATCAAAGTACTCAACACATTCAACGTAGCGCTCGCCCGGCGGGTTCACCGTCGGAATCCGGATCAACGCTTGCAGCGCCTCGGTCATTTCCTGTGTGCAGTCGTCAACCGCCTTCAGCAGGGCGTCTTTCTCGCCGGTCATGGGCATCCTTTCCATTGTCAATTTCGCAACACTCCGCGACCTACGTAGACAACTCCGCCTCATGCGCCTCAACCGTGGCATTTGGCCGAATCTCGAAGCTCACGGACAGCGCTGAGGCCAACCGCGCCATCATGTCCAGCGTCGGGTTACTCTCGCCGCTCTCAAGCCGCGCGATTGCGGATTGCTTCGTGCCAATAGCTTCTGCAACCTCTGCCTGAGTCAGGCCTGCGGCCAGACGTGCTTGCACAAGAGCGATGCGGAACTGGAGTTGCGGACGTGACGCCTCCCTCGCTTTACGGAACTCTGGATCGCTTGCTTCACGCTGGGCCATGTAGTCTCGATGTTTCATCGTCCGAACCTCTCTTCGTAATCGGCAAGGTAGCGTTCGGCTGTCCGAATCTCTCGGGCTGGGGTTTTCTCTGTCTTCTTTGCAAATGCGTGGAGGAGTAACAATCTTTTACCACGTACCGCTACATAGAACACACGGTGATGGTTTCGCCTGCGGCTTCGCAATTCCCAGAGCCTTGAACCCTGAATCAGACGAACATGTGGCATCCCAGCCGCAATTCCAAGAGCCTTCAAGAAGTTAATTTCATCGCCAACTTGTCGAGCACCTTCGGCAGGTACTCAAGAACAGGCGAGTAGCCATCAGCCGTTTCGTAGTACTCGATCATCGACACATCTATGAGCGGAGTATAACATACATGTGATACGCCTTCAGCACACAGAAGTCGGTTTCTCGACGATTCCCATACTCTGGTACCCTATGTCTCTGACACGCGGTCTGGGTACGAGCTTGCCCAGGAAGCGTTGGTG
>JACCZH010000183.1 GCA_013696045.1 Chloroflexia bacterium | reverse complement strand
GTGTGCTCGTGGGCTCGGAACTTCGAGCGGTGAATCAGAGTGACCGTTTTCGCCAGCGGCCCCAGCGTCATGGCCCAGTCAACCGCTGAATCGCCGCCGCCAACGATCATGACGTCCTTGTCACGGAACTCCTCGATACGCTTGGCAAAGTAATGCACGCCCTTGCCGTCCTCAAAGTGCTCGATGCCTTCAACATCCAGCTTCTTGGGTTCGAACGCGCCGATGCCAGCGCAGATAATCACGGTGCGCGTGCGGAGCGTTCCCTGGCTGGTGGTGAGGTCGAACACGTTCTCAGCCTCGTTGTGCTCCAGGTTGAGGACCTCGGTCTTGAGCGACACTTCCGCCCCCATCGAGAGCGCCTGTTCGGCAGCCTGCTCGACGTAGTCCTTGGCTAGCACCTTGGGGAAGCCCGCGATGTCGTAGATGAACTTCTCAGGGTAGATGGCAGTCAGCGTGCCGCCGAGCTCTTCGAGAGAATCAACGATAATCGAGCGCAATCCGCGCATACCAGCGTAGAAGGCGGCAAACAGCCCGCACGGCCCTCCGCCGATAATGGTGACGTCGTAGGTTGCATTCTGATCTATAGACACGGCGCGTTCGCTCCCCTGCATGGTTGCAATGAACTCTTTATGTGAACGGTCGATCTAACCTCGGACAGGTTGCAACCGCCAGTGTAATTGTACTGGCGCGCTCCTGTATCCACATTGGGAGAATGTCGCAGACGGTTACTGAGCGGTCCGCGCAGCCAGGCCACTGGCATTGATCGCTTCGATCGCCCGATCGACATCGCCGCGATTCACCGCCAGGCGGGCCTGCACCAGGGCTGTGTATTGCTCCTCTGTCACCGGCGCGGGGTCGGTGTAGAGAGTGCCGAAACCGTCGGACACCCGGCTGGCGGCGGCCCACCACTGGGCGGCGTCAACGCCGTCGATTGTATTGCCGGCCCAGTTGCCCAGATAAGCGTGCCACTCAGTTTCGAGCTCTTCCCAGGTCTTGTCGAGCACCAGCTCCGGGGGATCGAGCGTGTACAGCTGCCGGTAGCTCTCCCAGCCGTAGGTCTCTATAACGAAGAACGCAAACGCCGCCGCGCCGTCATATTCAGCGCGCTTGCGCACGCGGCCGTCATAGCCATCCTCACGCAACCCCTGGAGTGATGGCATGGCCCCAACCTGGTACGCCCAGGCGGCGGTCTGGAGCGGCGAGAGATAGCCGGATTGTGTCAGCTTGTCAGTCATAACCCACGTCGCCAGACCCTCGGCAAAGAACAGGCTGTGCGGCAACGAGATCTCGTGCGCCGCGATCACGTGCACAATCTCATGGATGAGGAGCGCTTCAAGCTCGTCTTCGGCCAGGCTGCCATCCTGCAGGAGAAAAATCTGAAACAGATCGGCCGCGGCAAAACCCTGACAACCGTGGCACTCCGGTGTGTAGAGCTGGTCAGCCAGAAAGATCTCGAGCTCTGGATAAAAGTCGGTCTGCAACCGGGCGTTAGCCTCGCCAAGCAACCGGGCCGTCATATCAGCCACTACCGGCGCGCGTTCTACAGGAAAAGCCCCCGGCCGCCAGCCAACGGTAACCGTCCCGTAGGTGTAGGTCTCGGAGTAATGTTCGCGCACCCGCGTGATATTTTCGGTGAAGTTGGCGTATTCAGGCTTGTCTACATTCACCGCTGGGCGATCGGGTTCAGCCGCAGTAGCGGCGGTCGGAATTGGGTCGGCGCCGCCAGTGCCCGGGTTCAGCACAGACGGATTTCCAGCGATCTGACCGGTCGGAACTGGATCAATCTGAGAGTTAGCGATTTGAGGGCTATCCTGCTCGCCAAAGATCGCAAACGAGCCAACGATGACCGTCAACAAGGCGACGATCAACGTCAATCCTATAAGTACACGCACATTATCCCCTTCGGATCTTCCCATGCCCCGGGCAAGCACCCCCGCCCCGGACCCACCAAGCGTACAATCGCGGTGCCAGGGAGGCAACCCGAAAAAGCTGTAGAGCCTGTTTCAGGAACGATGAGGATGTCGGAAGGGGATTCAGCCGAGCGGTGACGCCGCCGGAGAGACGCTCATTTCTTCATCCTTGGATCCAGCACGTCACGCAAACTATCGCCCACCAGATTGAATCCAATCACCGCGATGGTGATTGCGAGTCCGGGATAAATCATTAGCTGGGGCGCGCTCTGAAAAAATGGCCGGCCATTGTTGAGCATCGCGCCCCATTCCGGCGTCGGCGGTTGTGCCCCAAGCCCAAGGAAGCTCAGGCCAGAGATAGCCAGCATCATCGCGCCAAGCTCCAGCGTCGCAAGCACAATGACCGAAGGAATTACGTTCGGCAGCAGGTGCCGGAAGATAATATGGTGGGATGGACACCCAATGCAGTGCGCCGACGTGATGTATTCGCGATCGCGCAGGCTGACGGTCAGGCCACGAATAACGCGCGCGTAATCAACCCACCAGACCGCAACCATGCCGATCATGACATTGCGCAGGCTGGGTCCAAGCATGCCGACGATGGCCAACGCAAGCACAAGGCTGGGAAAGGCTAACAGCACATCAACAATCCGCATAAGAATGTCGTCGACTAGTCCACCAAAAAACCCGGCGATTAATCCGACCGTGATCCCAATGACAACGACCAACGTGGTTGCTACAAACGCCGTGCCCAGCGACCAGCGCGCGCCATGGATCAGCCGGCTAAGGATGTCGCGTCCGAGGTTGTCAGCGCCAAGCCAGTGTTCGCTGCTCGACGGGGCGAGGATTGCGCTTGCGTTGACCTGGGTGGGATCTTGCGGAGCTACAACTGGCGCAGCGATCGCCACTAGAGCGAACAACGCGACGATCGTCATGCCAACAACAGCAGTCCAGTCTTTCAGGAAGCGTTGGAGAAAAACGACTCGCTGGTTTCTCCATGCGCCCTGGTCCGCGTTAACACCAGCCCGTGCGAGCCCTTCCCCTGAAACAGTTGCGTCTCTCATCACCCGGTCTCTCAACGGCTCAAGCGTATGCGTGGATCCAGCCAGGCGTATGACATATCCACCACCAGGTTCACAAGCAGAAAGATAGTACCCATGAACACAACGAACCCTTGAATGACAGGATAATCGCGGTCGAAGATTGAATCCAGAACGAACTTGCCAATACCCGGCCACGCAAAGATCGTCTCAACGATGACTGCCCCGCCTAACAGGCCGGCGAACCGCATTCCAACCACGGTCGTCACCGGAATCAGCGCATTCCGCAGGCCGTGGCGAACAACCACGGCCCAGGAGGCTAACCCTTTGGCCCGGCTCGTCCGGATATAATCTTGCCCCAGCACCTCAAGCATCTCGGAGCGCGTCAAACGCATGAGACTGGCGCATGCGCCCAGCCCGAGGGTGACAGAAGGCAGAATCAGGTGCTGCCAGCCGCCCTTTCCAGCCACCGGCAGCATATTCAGCTTTACGGCAAAGAGCAAGATCAGAAGATACGCCACCCAATAGCTGGGCATCGACGCGCCTAATAGCGCCAGCACCCGCGACAGATGGTCTATCGCCGAATTGCGCCATAGCGCGGCCATGATTCCAAGCGGCAGCGCGATAACAATAGCGAGAGCCAACCCGAGCCCGGCGATCTGCAAGGTGCTCGGGAAACGTTGCGCCAGGCCGCTCAACACCGGCTCACCAGTGCGGTACGACGTGCCAAGGTCGCCAGTGACAGCGTTTTCCAACCAGCGGACGTAGCGCAGTATGAACGGATCGTCCAGGTGCATGGTGTCGCGTACAGAGGACACTTCCTCGGCCGTCGGCTGGCGTCCCAGATCGCGCTGCAGCATAAGCCGCGCTGGATCGCCAGGCGTCAGGTTCGCCAGGCTGAAGGCAACAAACGAGATTCCGAGCCAGATCGGAATCAGGTAAACCAGCCTCCGGATCAGGTATCGTGTCACTATCCCTCGTCCACCGAAACACTTGCCCAACGTTGATTCACCCCGGATGGGTGCGCCTCAAACCCTTGGACTTTGGCGGAGACTCCGTAAAGCCGGAACGTGCCCGCCAGCGGGATGACCACAAATTCGTCGTCAACCAGCACCTTCATGGCCTCGGCGGCGGCGTCCTGCACTTCTTCAGTCGTCACCGCGGCACGACAGTCGTCAATATGCGCGTCAAATGCCGCGCCCGGCGCGAACGCGTTGCCGTACGCCATCGACTCAGGGTCGCCTTCCGGATCGGGGCTATAGAAGAGCAGATCAGGCAGGAAACAGGGGTTGCCGTCGTTTTGGCTGCCCGCCTCCGCCCAGAGGTCGCCCTCACCCGTCTGCAAGCGCGCCTCGTAGATGGCGGTGTCCGGGGTCTGCACGATGTCCATCTCAATGCCGATATCCGCCAGCTGTGCCTGGACAAACTCCGGCATGGGAGTGTGAATCTCCGCGTTTGGGAAGCCGACGATCATCGTGAGCTTCAGTTGCCGGCCATCCTTTTCACGAACGCCTCCGGACCCTTCGACCCAGCCCGCGTCCTCAAGAATCTGCCGCGCCCGGTCCGGGTCAAACGTCGTGCCGGTGATAATGTCGCCAGCGTCGCCCAGGATAGCTGGTGGAATCATGGTGTTACTGATTTCAGCATTGCCCTGCCAAACGCCGTTGACAATTGAATCCTTGTCGATTCCATAGGCCACGGCCTCGCGCACCGCCTTCTCCTGCCCGAGGTCGTACGGCTCCTCGCCATGGATATTGACGTACAACGCTTCGTAAGCGCCCACCTTGGATGTGACCAGGCTCAGGCCATCCATGCTGGTAAGGTCGCGCGCCGACTCACGCGGCACTTCAACCACCAGATCCACTTCGCCAGACTGGAGGGCAAGCACGCGCGTGGTTGGGTCCGGAATAAAGCGGAACGTGATCTGGGATAGTTGTGGCGCGTCGCCCCAGTAATCCGGGTTCGCCTCAACGACATAACGATCTTCCGGCAAGTACTCAACTTCCATGAAGGGACCCGTGCCGACACGGATTTCAGCCGGCTCGGTGTCTGGAGCCACAATACTGTTGCTGGGGTGGGAGATCTGCTGGATGACGCGCAGGTTTGTGCGTGACGGAGTGATCGCGACCGTAAAATCATCCACGATCTCCACCGATGTCTCGTCCACTCCGAGCTGACCGCCACCAACCGCCGCGATCCGCCCCATCGACCACTGTACCGCCTCGGCCGTAAATGGCGTGCCGTCATGGAAGGTGACGCCCTCACGCAGCAGGAAACGCCAGGTATTTGGCTCGACAAACTCCCACGACTCGGCCAGCACCGGCTCCACCTGGTAGTCAGGAGTGAGGCGCACCAACGTCTCGAAGATATTCGTGTTGAGCGGGTACTGGCCAACGTTCGCCCGGTTTGGCTCGGTGCGGTAGCCGTCTTGTGTTGCCGCGACGATCAGTTCGCCGCCGGGGGCGCCCTCACCCTCACCGGAAGGGCTCGTCGGAGCTTCCGCGGCGGGAGTTGTGTCAGCGGTATCGCCTGGCGTCGCGGTAGCGTCGCCCCCGGTTGACGCACCCGTCGTTGGCGTTGCGTCGCTGCCGGTCGATGGGGGTGTTTCTCCGTCGTCGTCGGAACCACATGCGGCCAGAAGTCCAGACGACACCACGCCCGCCGTTATTCCCGTGAGCCAGAGAAACCGGCGACGAGATACAGGAACTCGAAGTGCGTCCTGATAACGTTCCATAGTGTTCTATCCTTCCAAATTTCCCGCCATCGCGGAGTGAGCTTCTCAAATTCTGCCGAGTTGCGGCTAGGATACCCCCCATAGGTATTGGCGTCAACCCTCGCTTTGATACAGCGCTGCTGTATGCTGTTGCGAATACTCACCTGAGAGACACCCCGGAAGGAACGGAACCAAACTATGGCCGACACCGTTACAAACCCGCTTGCCGAACTCTACTCCGAACGCGCCAGGCGCTTCGGGGAGCGCGGCATGAGCAACCCGCGCGACTCCGCCGCGTTGATCTCATTCTTCGCCGGCTTTCCCGACCCCGGCAGCCTGCCCAGAAACGACGTGGCGGAGGCCACACGGGTCGCCCTTGAGCGCGACGGTGAATGGGCATTGCAGTATGGCGCAAGCAGCGGGGATCCCGAGCTGGTGCGCGAGCTGCTAGCCAAGCTCAAACGCGACCAGGGCATCCAGGCCGGCGCGGAAAACGTCATCATCACCAACGGCGCGTCACAGGCGCTTGCGTTGATCGTGGATATGCTCGTTAACCCGGGCGATGTTGTGCTGAGCGAAGCCCCGACCTGGATGGGCGCTGTGCGAGCTTTCGACGCCGCCGGAGCGGAAACCCGCGAGATCCCGGTGAACGAGGGTGGACTTGACATCGACACGCTCGAACAGGAATTGAACACCCTCTCGGAAACGGGCCGCAGGGCAAAATTCCTGTACCTTATCCCGAACTTCCAGAATCCGACCGGCTTCACCACCACATTGGAACGCCGTAAGAAGATCGTCCAGCTCGCCCAGACACACAACCTGCCAATCATCGAGGACGACGCCTACTTCGACCTGCGCTATGCCGGTGACACCTTGCCGACGCTCTACACGCTGGACGACAGCGGACTGGTCATGTACATGGGCACCTTCTCGAAGATCATGGCGGCCGGTATGCGGCTCGGCTGGACCATTGCCAACCCGGCTGTTATTCGCCAGATGACCGGTCTGAAATCCGAGGGCGGCACCAGCCCCTTCGCCAGCCACGTCGCGGCGGAGTTTGCCTCCTCCGGCACCCTGACCGAGCATGTCCACGAGCTGCGCACGCTCTACCACAGCCGGAGGGACACCATGCTCAAGGCGCTGGAAGCATCCATGCCAGCCGGCACAACCTGGACCACGCCCGAAGGCGGCTTCTTTATCTGGGTCACCCTGCCAGACGGTGTCAGCGTTCGTGAGCTCGCGCCGGCCAGCAAGGACAAGGGTGTCGAAATCTGCCCTGGCTTTATCTTCTACTTCCACGGCAAAGGCGACAACCAGATCCGGCTCTCTTACTCCTTCGCCGACGAGCCCAACATCCAGAAAGGCATCAAGATCCTCGGCGACCTCGTGAAGGAACAGTTGACAACGTAGAGACGACCCGGCGGGTCGTCTTGCTGGTCCGCAGCTTTATAATGTGATGTCGTACACCGAGGGACCACGACGTGAGACGTTCCAGCGGAACGTCTCTACAAGGGCGGAGAGTGCTGTGAACGTCACCTATGATCCGAAGACAGACACACTCACCGTGGTGCTGAGTTTCGAACCTGTCGCCGAAAGTGATGAGGATAAGCTTGGCGTCATCCTAGATCACGATGAGCGCGAACATCTTGTCAGGATTGCTGGATGACGCTGGAGGCGTACACTACATCTATATAGAGTGAATGAGCCGTCCAATGGGACGGCTCTGGTTGCGTTTCTCAAGGAGAACAGAACACGTTGGAATTGCTGTCAAACCCGGATATCTGGGTAGCACTCCTGACCCTGACCGCGCTCGAAATCGTTCTCGGCATCGACAACATCGTCTTCATCTCGATCCTCGCAGGGAAACTACCGCTACACCAGCAGAGGAAGGCGCGTCTGCTCGGCCTCGGCCTGGCGATGTTCATGCGCATCGCCCTGCTGTTCTCGATCAGCTGGGTGATCGGGCTTACCGCGCCCTGGTTCGAGATCGTTGGACAGGAGATCTCGGGACGCGATCTGATCCTGATCTTCGGTGGTCTCTTCCTGCTGGGCAAGAGCACCTTCGAGATTCACGACAAGCTGGAGGGTGAATCCGGCCACGCGAGCACACGGGTGGCGGCATCGTTCGCCTCGGTCATAGTCCAGATCATGCTGCTCGACATGGTCTTTTCGCTGGACTCGGTCATCACCGCCGTCGGCATGGCCGACGACATCGAAGTCATGGTAGCCGCCGTTGTCATCGCCGTCGGCGTCATGATGGTCTCATCCGGCGCGATCAGCCGCTTCGTTGACGAGCACCCCACCGTCAAGATGCTCGCGCTCAGCTTCCTGATCCTGATCGGTATGTCGCTCGTCGCCGAAGGGTTCGAGCAGCACATCCCCAAGGGCTACATCTACTTCGCCATGGGCTTCTCGGTGCTGGTCGAGGCACTGAACCTGCGCAGCAAGCGCGGCAAAACCGCCACAGAGCCGGTGCAACTGCGCCAGTCCTACGTCAACACTCCCCCTGGGGACAGGACGCCGTTGACCGGTCCAAGCCCGGAATAACGACATTCTTCACTGGTAGAGACGTCCCGGTGGGATGTCTCCTTGAGCATGTCAGATGCACGGTTCAAGACGACCCGCCGGGTCGTCTCTACGGCGTGAATCTTGCGCTCAGTCCACAAGATGACTATCCTAC
>JACCZH010000152.1 GCA_013696045.1 Chloroflexia bacterium | reverse complement strand
GCTCGCGGTCTCATGCAGACTCAGAACATAGTTGACGAGGTGCCACGTCTCCTCATCGGTAAGGTCATCGGCAAAGCCCGGCATCATCGTTCCGCCGATGCCCTCCAAAATCCAGCGATGCAGTTGGCCCTCGGAATGATCCAGCAGATGTGCCGCAGTGAGGTCAGCGTTCGGCGCGTCGAATCCCGCCAGCCGCGGACCGTCGCCGGTCCCCTCAGACCCATGACAATCGGCGCAGTTTGCCAGAAACAGCTGTTGACCGGTTGCCACGGAATCGTCCGTCGTCTGGATCGGATTCTCCTCCACGGGAGTCTCGCGCGTGAACCCCAGGCCACCCAGGCTGAGCACGATGAGCACGGCGCCGAATGCCGCAACACCCCTGCCACCAGAACTCCGCATCCCGGCCACGACGATGACTATCCCGACCGACAGGACAGTCACCCAGATTGCGCCATTCACACCAGTAAACCGTGGCGCCGGATCCGGCGCTCGCTCCTCCGGCGGCGTATTGCGGATGGTCGTGGTGGCGCCCGCTCGCCAGTCAATCTCTGCAGGGCGGCGCAGAAGCACTTCGAGCTGCCACTCACCCACGATGCTCAGCTCGGACCCGCTCGCCTCGAAGCGCCCCGGCGTGGTCTGGCTCAACGTCACCTGGCGCACACCCTCGAGGTCGGCGGCAGGCGTCGTCCGCAGCAGCACCTCACTGCCCGCGGGAATATCCTCCAGTGGCAGGTCAACATCCGCCGTGTAACGGTTCGCGCCAACAGCTCCCGGCGAGACGTAGAGCGACATATGAACGTCCTGATCGGCCAGGTGAAACACCGTCCGGCCTGATTCGGAGTTGATCGTGTCGCGCGCCGTCGGCAGGCTGGTCAGCAGCCCGACCATGAAGAGCACCAGCACCCCGAGCACAACCTCGGCGGCGACGGTCCGGCCCAGTTGGATACCGCCGGTGGCCGACCGCCGCAGACGTGGACCGATGATGAACAGATTCACGGCGCCAAGCGCAACCATGAGCAGCATCAGGCCAACCTTGATCGCCAGGGTCTGGCCATAACTCGTCTCGCGCAACGCGATCAGGTTGCCAACCTGGAGCCAGGAAGCATAAAAACCCGTCACGCTCAGGATAATGACACTGGCGATTGCCAACGTTGAAAAACGTGGAACCAGCAGCGCGTACGCCGCCAGGCGCTTCTTTCGTGGGGCGCCTCGGGTTGCGTAAACCATCCCAACCAGCACGGCGATCAAGCCGCCGACCCAGACGCTCGACGCGCCCAGGTGAATCCAATCGACGACGACAGCTGCCGCGCGCCCTTCGCCCGGCACGGCCGCGTGGCTGTTGAGCGAGAACGGCAGCATCGCGGCCGCCGCCAGCCCAAGCCCGGCCCAGCGCAGTGGAGAAGCCATCTCGCGCCAGGTGTAAGGCAAGTACAAGAACACGCCCAACGACAGCAACAGCACAACCCGGATTGACCACAGCGTGCCAAAGCGGGTGTCGTTAATGACCCGTAACGTATCCGGCACCGAGAGCGCCGACCCCGCCGTTGACACCTGCACGGCGAGCGCGACAAAGCCGCCAACGATGGCAACAACCACGCTCACCAGCGCAACCCGTCGCACCCGCTGTGCAACCACCAGGCGATGCTCCGGGGAGAGCGCCGACCGTGACGGCCTGATAACCCAGAACCAGGTAACGAGCGTTCCCGCCACCCCGGCCACGCCCAGCAGGCTCAACCACCGGCCAACCGCATTCAACGCCGCTGGAGGTCCGCCGAAGTCTACTTGCGCCGGCGGGACCGGAATGGCAACATCCGGCCCGCTCCCAATGGTGAACGGAACATAGCCCGTTTCCGGGTGCCCGTCGGCCGCCGAGATATTCCGCCACTGCACCGAGTAGGTTCCGTTCGGCAAGTTTGCCGGCAACGGCAGGGTCAGCTGATACGGGTCTGGTCCAACGATGCTCGCCTCGGTCTCGATGCGCTGACCGCTCACATCGAACAACTCGGCCTGGCTGTACTCCACCTCCAGCGGTTCGGTGAACCAGAGCCGCACGCTCTCTGGAACCTCGCTGGCAACGTCGTTCGCCTGCGGGTCGCTGCGGTCCAGAAACGCATGGGCGCTGGCGCTCTCTACCGAGAGCGCCAGACCAAGCACAACGAGAACGACGAGCAGGACGCTTCTTCTAGTCGCTAGCATCCTGCGAAACCCCGCTGATCGCAGTACTGGACTCTGGCCGCCGCGACTGTGTGCGGGCGAAGGCCATCCCGCCGAAGACAAGCCCGAGCAGCCCCGTGACAAGTCCGCCCACACCCAGCAGCATCGCAGTGGACGCTGTGTCGTTCGCGTCGCTTGCCATCGTCTGGACACTACCCACTGAGCTAACCTGGTTCGGGAAATTCATTGTCTGGCGGGACGCGACTTCGGCGAAGGTGTCCAAGCCGCCCGTAAAGCTCTCGTCGATGTCCATACCTTCAATAGAACCGAAGATGTGAAAGGTGTAGGCGCCGGTTTCGGTCGGAATAACATCAGCTTTATAGGCGCCTGGCTCGCCAAACACCGGCCGGATCTCAAGCGGCAGGCGCTCGTCACCATAGATAATCTCGGCCCGCAGCGAGCCGGCCAGCCCCTCAACTGGAACGCCAGCGTCTCCATGACCCATCTGGACCCGCAGATCAAGGCCGTTCGGCTCTTCAACGATGGCCGGCTCGTTCAGGAATCCGACCGTGAGTTCGTATTCACCCACCTCCCGGTGTTCGTGGGCGGACACCGCATCTAGCATAAACATAGTGCTTAGGGCGACAACGAGTAACGCTCCCAGCAGTCGCCGGATAGCGCCAATTGATCGTGGCATGATAGATACCCCATTCCAAAATCAGCAAAACGAGAACACGCACGTTAGCCGTCAAGTCATTGCTGTGGAGGGGGTGCGTCGGGAGCGTCGGACCAGCCCAACCCAATGCTATCGGCTGTTACAGGGTATGACACTCGTTGCCCGGTATCTGAGGTAGTCAATGCAGTGGCCAACGCCACGCTAAGCCGATCGGATCCGTGTGCCACTTTGCCTGCTAGCTGGGGACCGGAATGGGCAGCGGTTGCGACTTCATGATGCTGGCCATCAAAAGAGCCGGCATGGCCGTCGTCAACCTGCAGACCCTCCAGACCATGGTGATGACCTGGGAGCATGAAAATCGAGTGACTGTGTGCCACGCCCGCCCCGCACTCGCAGGTCGTCGGCACGGACACCAGACCGCCAACCAGCAGCAACGCGACACAGATCCCAGTGAAGGAACGCTGGAATCGCGATATGCTGGACGACAATTGTGTGAGTGCGGCCAGATTCATTGGGATTCGCTCTGGTCCATTGCCGGCGTCAACGACTGCCGGATCCAATTCAATACCATCGATACGCTGTTCACAACGTACCCAGTGTCAGAAAATCAATGCTCAACCTGACAGTTAGTAGATCTACGACTGAGCGGGATGGCAGGATGATGGGTCAGCCCGGCGAAGGTTCGCCATACGTTCCAACCCGTCCTTGAAATCGGCGTCCAGCTTCGGGTAGGCCCAGGCAATAAAGACAAGCACCCCCAGCGCGCCGGTCCAGGAGCGCCAGAACCCGTCGCTATCACGCAGCCCGATGACCTGTGTCCCGACGTCGATCAACATCGGAACCTGCGCCAGCAGCATCGCTTTCCAATGCACCCGCCACGTGAAACGACGCGCCAGCAGATAGAGGGGCCCGCCAATCGCGCCGGCTGCAAACATGGCCGTGTCGCGCTGCTCGAAACCCATCTTGTAGCCCGAGATAAACCAGGAGTGGTCCGGTCGCTGTGGACACAGCAAGCGGTAGGCCTTGTACAGCAGCCACGACAGCGTGTCGAACCCGCCCGCCGCCAGCAGTGGCGTCACGACTGCCCCTAGCACCACCAGCGCAGCCCAGGCCGAAGCGACCCAAACCCAATGGCCCAGAAACCACTCGGCGAATGTGTTCACCCGCGCCTCAATGCGAACGGCGTCTAGCTGCAACCGGATACTCCTGTAT
>JACCZH010000140.1 GCA_013696045.1 Chloroflexia bacterium | reverse complement strand
TTACAGATCAGCGGACCGCATCGCGTCGAGGTCGGCGAGCCAATCATCTTCACCCTTACCGCGAGAGGCGTGGCCGCAATAGCTGGCTACGAGACCGCTATGCTATTCGACACCTCGGTTGCTCAGTTCCACCAGATCGAGCAAAGTAGCAGCGACCTGAAAACCAGGTTCGGACGAGACATTGAACCTCTGACTGCCGTTCAAGTACCGTACGGCGCGGCGATCGGCCTGATCTCTTGTCCCGTGCTGGATTGCCTCGTCCGCTCGGGATTAGGACAAACACAGGGCGGACGAGGAACAGTTGAGCTCGCCAGAGTGACCATTGGCGCGTCCCAGCCAGGGACGCTCGAGGTCAGGTTTGACGCGATCAAGGTCGTGACCGCGATTGGCGTGCCGCTGCCAATCAGCATTCCAGCCCAGACGTTCAACATCCAGGTTGGTGACCCAGGGACCGGTCAGCGCTATGCCGCGCCGTCCACACCCTGGCAGCTGCCAAACAAGGTAACCGGTAATCCCCGGCCCTTCGACATCACCGGCAGTGGCGAAGTGACATATGCCGATGTCGTCGAGATCGCGCTCGAATGGCAGACGCTTCGCGAGCACGGCGCGCCATGTGGCAACCTGCGCAACCCTCATCTGGACATTAATCGCGACGGCTGTATCGATGTCGCTGATCTCCAACTGGTTGCGTCCCGGTATAGCCTCACGGCGGCGGCGAACAGATCCACCATGCGCGTGGAGTCTGACACGCCGGAGGGCACCCACACCCTTCAACAAGCCTCGAACACCTACACAGTCAACTCAACGGGCGACCAACCTGACGCCAACATTGGCAATGGCATATGCAGCACCAGCGTCGGAACCTGCACCTTGCGCGCGGCCATTCAAGAGGCTGTGCGGGACACCGGCGCAAGCACGATCAACTTCAATATCCCGGGCACTGGCGTTCAGACAATTGTCCTCACGTCTGCGCTGCCCACACTCTGGAACGGGTCCGGCCCCACAACCATTGATGGTTACACACAACCCGGATCATCACCCAACACCGACCCGGGGGTGAGCAACGCCAAGATCATGATCCAGATTGAAGGGGCGGGCGAAGACCAGTTCCGGGGACTCACAATCACGTCCCCCGGCAACGTGATAAGGGGCCTGGCCTGGTACAGATTTGAGCGTGCCTTCTGGGTATACGGCAAGGATGCCGACAATAATGTCTTCACCGGTAACTTCATCGGCACGAACGCGGCCGGCGCCTATGGCGCGAGCACGGTCGTTGTGACTCAGGCGCACGGCATGCATATCGAGAAGGGCGCCGACAATAACAGGATCGGCGGCATCACGCCTGCTGAACGCAACGTCATCTCGGGTAGCTCGCGCACCGGCGTCTCCATCTGGCATGGAGGCAGCAATGCCAATGTAGTCTATAACAACCTGTTCGGGCTTCGGCCGGACGGCACGCGGTGTCTCCCAAACCGGATTCATGGCGCGGATATGAACTATGGCGCGTCGAACAATATTATTGGCGGCACGTCCCCGGGCCAGCGCAACGTTTTTACCGGCAATGGCTTCTCCGGCGTTGACGTCTCACATGGCACCGACACCACTGGAAACCGGGTTGTCGGCAACTTTATCGGCACGAACGTTGCCGGTACCGGGACCGTGACAAACTGTTTCAACAACCGTTACGGATTGCGAGTGAAGGATGGCGTCAAAAACAATATTATAAGCGATAACGTCATTGGCGGAAACCGGGAAGCCGGGATTGAAATCCAGGGCCCGCCAACCCAAGGCAACGTCGCTGTGACGACCTTCAATACGCTCACGCGCAACCGCATTGGCGTGTCGTTAGCCGACACGGCGATCGCGAACCCCATCGGTGTGTTGGTCAACGGCCAACGTAACGTCATCGGTCCAGACAATATCATTGCCCGCAACACCGGCGCCGGAGTCCAGCTTGTTGAGCCGGATTCTGACTTCAACACCATCACTCGCAACTCGATCTACAGTAATGGTGGGCTC
The DNA here is from genome assembly GCA_013696045.1 of Chloroflexia bacterium. Classification (GTDB taxonomy): domain Bacteria; phylum Chloroflexota; class Chloroflexia; order Thermomicrobiales; family CFX8; genus JACCZH01. Next base: position 2,682 of record JACCZH010000140.1, on the reverse strand, counting down.
GGCATCGATCTGGCGCCTCTTGGAGTAACCCTGAACGACCCTGACGACGCCGATAGCGGCCCTAACCAGAACCTCAATTTTCCCGTCCTGGAGAGCGCGACCACCGGGCAGGTGACGGGAACCGCGTGTGGCGGATGCAAGATTGAGATATTCATCGCGGACAGCGCCGCGTCAGCGTACGGCGAAGGCAGGACGTTCGTCGGCTCTGCCACGGCAAACGCCGATGGAACGTTCGTTGTCCCGGTGACCGGTGTTTCAGGTGGTCTCATCGTGACCTCGACGGCGACAGATTCGAACGGCAACACATCCGAGTTTTCACTGAACGTGCTCGTCTCGGGCAGCGTTACCGTTCCGGCTGCTCCCGCCAACCTGACGGCAACCAAGGTATCGAACAGCCAAATCGACCTGACCTGGACTGATGGCTCCAACGATGAGGCCAACTTCGTGGTTGAGCGCTCGTTTGACCAGACGAACTGGAGTGTGCTGGCAACGCTTCCAGCCAACACCGTCAGCTATAGTCACACAACAGCCCGCGTAAACACGAGCTACTTCTACCGTGTCAAGGCAACCAACAGCGCAGGGAGCTCGGCGCCGTCCAACGTCGCCTCAGCGGCCACCGCCACAGCATTGCCGGGTCGAATCGAAGCCGAGGATTATCGGGAGGGCGGCACGGGCTTCGGATTCCAGGACACCACATCCGCAAACCTGGGCGGCGCGTATCGCACCGACGCCGTAGACATTCAGACAACCCAGGACGCTGGTGGTGGCTTCAATGTTGGATGGACCGATGCCGGTGAGTGGCTAGCATACGATGTCACGGTCGCCACAAGTGGCACGTACCACTTCACGGCGCGCGTAGCGTCGCCCAACACTGGCAGGACCTTCCATATCGAAGTCGACGGCGTCAATGTCACAGGGCCGATAACCGTGCCGAACTCCGGCGGTTTCCAGACCTGGAGAGATGTCACCGTCGGACCATTTACGATCGCTGCCGGCAGTCACACCCTCAAAGTCGTCATGAACGCCGCAGGCTTCAATATTAATTATGTCGATGTCAGCCAGTCGTCAGCAGCAGCCGCACCGGCCGCTCCAGGCAACCTGATGGCCACGCCGGCCTCGCCGGCACAGATCGACCTGAGCTGGGCGGACAACTCGGATAATGAGGAGAGCTTCGTCGTCGAGCGGTCGCTCGACGAGTCAACCTGGGCCATCCTCGACATACTACCAGCCGGCGCCGTTGCGGCGAGCGATACGACGGTCAATCCCGAGACGATGTACTTCTACCGGATCACCGCCACAAACGGCGATGGCAACTCAGAGCCTTCGAATACAGCCACAGCCACGACCCCGGCGCAAGTGTCGGATCCGCCGGCTTCTCCCAGCGCGTTGACCGCAACCAAAGTATCGAACAGCCAAATCGACCTGACCTGGACTGATGAGGCAGACAACGAAACAAACGTCGTCGTCGAGCGCTCGTTTGACCAGACGAACTGGAGTGTGCTGGCCACCCTGCCGGCCGATTCATCAAGCCACAGCGATTCGTCGGTGCGCGTCAACACAACCTACTTCTACCGTGTTGTCGCGACCAACAGCGCCGGAAGCTCGGCGCCCTCCGACCCGGCATCAGCGACCACAGCGACAGCTCTGCCGGGACGCATCGAGATCGAAGATTATCGTGAGGGCGGCGCCAATTTCGGTCATTTCGACACGACGGCGGGTAACATCGGCGGTGCCTACCGCAACGACGACGTGGACATTCAGACAACTGGCGATACCGCCGGTACGCACAACGTCGGCTGGATTGATGCTGGCGAGTGGCTGGCATACGATGTGATAGCTGACACCGATGGCAATTACACCTTCACCGCACGGGTAGCGAGTCCGAACAGCGGCAAGACATTCCGCATTGAGATCGACGGCACGAACCTGACGGGCTCGATCGCGGTGCCAAATACCGGCGGTTGGCAGAAATGGGCCAACGTGACGGTCGGGCCGTTCCCGATCACAGCCGGCAGCCACACGCTCAGGATCGTCATGGAGACAAATGGTTTCAACCTGAACTATCTGGACGTCTCGATAGCGCCGTGAACCTGGCCCATAGCGGGAGCCGATTCTCATGACCGATAGTAACCGCTCCCGCCCTGAAAGTGATTTTTACAAGGAGGTCCCATGAAGGGTCGACGCAAAGACCAAGCCGCATTGCGGCTGATGATCTTGCTCGCAGTGGCAGCAGTGACGATCGCCGGTTCGGATTCGATTACCCGCGCCGCTGCCGCTACGGAACATGCGCTCGTTTCCAATCCCGGCAGGCTCATTCATACAGAAGTCCGGCCGCCAGCAACGATTGCGCTATCAGGGCGCTTCGAGGCGGAAGACTACCGCGACGGCGGAGAAGGCATCGGTTATAGCGATATGTCCGCTCTGAATCTGGGCGGCGAATATCGCACTGACGCGGTCGATATACAGACCACCCATGACACAAGCGGCGATTACAACATCGGCTGGATAGGAGCGGGCGAGTGGCTGGCATATGACGTTGAGGTTGACGCCAGCGGTGACTATGTTTTCAGCGCGCGAGTAGCGACGATCTACGACTGCCGTTCAGTCCAGAGGTTCCATATCGAGCTGGACGGGACGAATGTCACCGGTCCCATCGCCGCACCGAACACCGGAGGTTGGCAA
>JACCZH010000108.1 GCA_013696045.1 Chloroflexia bacterium | reverse complement strand
GACATGGTCTTCCTCCAGCGCCAGCCGCACCCGTCGCTCCAGCTGTAACGCATCGACATAATCAGTGGGCAGTTGCAGGCGTCCGGCGCGGTCAAGTACCGCAAACTCTTCGGCGATCACTTCGTGGTGACCCTCGTCACTGAGCCCTGCCCGGCGCACCGTCTCGCTGCTAGTGCGTCCATCGCGGATAGCAACGGTGCGGTTGACGCGATCCGAGACCAGCGGGTCGTGGGTCACGACAATCACTGTGACGCCCTGTTGTTCGCTGACCGCCCTCAGCACGCCAAAAATCTCGTTTGAGGTGCTGGTGTCCAGTTCGCCGGTTGGCTCGTCCGCCAGTAGCACCTGGGGCGCGTTGGCGAGGGCCACTGCGATGGCGACACGTTGCTGTTCGCCGCCTGACAGTTGGCCCGGACGATGAGTGGCGCGCTCTCCAAGCCCGACTAGCTCCAGGAGCTCCTGTGCGCGCTCCTTGCGCATCCTGCGCGGCGCGCCCTCGAAAATCATCGGCATCTCAATGTTCTCCATGGCGTTGAGATAGGGCAGGAGATTTCGGGCAGTCTGTTGCCAGACGAAGCCAATCACCTGCCGCCGGTAGAGAGTGCGCTCCTTGTTGTTCATGTTGAGTAAGTCGTTGCCGCCGACGGTCGCCTTGCCGGCCGACGGCACGTCCAGCCCGCCGAGGATGTTGAGCAGGGTCGATTTGCCACTGCCGGACGCGCCGACAATGGCGACGAACTCGCCCTGATCGACCAGTAGATCGAGTCCCTGAAGCGCCACAACCTCAAGGTTCGCGATTTTGTAAATCTTGACCAGGTTGTCGCAGATGATGGCCGCGCCGGCCCCGTAGACTGGACGCTGCGCGGTCGCGGCCCGCTCGCGGAGAGTGGCGAAGTCCATGGTGTCTGTCATGCGTCCCCGATTCTGGTCAATTCTCCAAGTTGCGTGCGCCTGGTGGATAAGGCAAGCCAGACGATCGAGACGAGCTCAAGAGACCGTTCACTGCGATGATAGACCGACGGTGCACGGGTCGCCAACTCGACGAGCTCGGATGGATGACGTCCCACCGACGCAGCGACATGACGATCACCGATCTCCAACCCGCAACACTTCACCGAGGTTAGCCCGGCGGGCAATCAGGCTAAAGGCGATGATGGCGAGGGTTACGACGCCGGAGACGGCCGCGGCGACCAGGACGATTGACGGCCAATTGACGATCAGGGTGGCCGGTAGGTCGGGGCCGGTGAAGACGGTGAGATCGACGCCGGGCTCGATGATGCGGGCGGTGCCCACTCCGAGCAGCGTGCCGGCCAGCCCGGCGACGAGCACCGGTGGTAGCTGCTCAACGGTTGTCAGGCCGAGCGCCTGGTTTGTCGACAGGCCGAGAGTGCGTAGATAGGCGAGATCGCGCGAGCGGGCACGGGCGCTGAGAGCCAGCGCAACCACGGCCGCCAGCACCGCGCAGATCGTCGCGAGAACGACGCTGAGCTGGAACCCGACGGCAACCCCCGATATAAGGGGAACGTCGCGCACGCTGGCGTATAGCTCCTCACGCGACACGAGCCGCGCCGAGCTGGTCTGCGAATCCAGGGTGGTCTCCAGGCGCTCTTCGATGCCTGGCTCGCCGCTGATAAGGAGCACGTTGGGGCGGAACTGGATGATGCGGTTGACCTCGGAGAGGCTGTCGAGCGACGTCACAATGAAGGGCTGGTCGATCGGGATGCCGGCGAAACGATCGCGGACATCCCGGATGATGAAGGTGACTTCCTGCGAGCGCAGGCTGAGGGTGAACGTGTCGCCGACGTCCGGCAGGTTGCGCGATGGCCAGGCGCTGGAGACGATGGCAGGGATCGGGTTTGTTGGCCGGCCGATGTCGGTGATGATCTGCTCGCCAAGCATGACGTCCGGGAAGTTGGGGTTGGCCGGTGTGCCTTCGGCGACCGCCTGGTAGGCGCCGGTGTCGATCGCCAGCAGGCGGAAGCTGCCGGTGCCGCGTCCGGCGGAATCATCGAGATGGTTGGTGGTCGTAACGTGGGCGCGCGCGATCTCCTTGACACCCGTCACGTTAGAGAGATCAACAGCGGAAGAAAGGACCGCGGCACTCGCGAATGGCTCCACACGATAATCGGCGCCAGTTGCCTGCCACGAAGACGCGACTTGCCCATCGTCAATGGAGCGCTGCACGACCGATGAAAAGACAGCCAGGGCGACCGCCAGCAGGATGACAAGCAGCGGCAAGCGGGCAGCAGCCGCCTGTTGCGAAACTCGCCGCAGTCCGACAAAGAGCACCAGGTCGCGGCGCAGCGAACTGACCCAGGCGAAAAAGCGGATGGGCAGTGGGTAAAGCCGCAGCGCTGCCAGGCCGGTTGCCAGACCAAGCAGAATCGGAACGGCGGCCAGATAGGGGTCGAAGCCGGCTCCGTCGCCGGTGGAGCCTTCCGGGCTGAGCCCGCGCCGGCGCAGCAGCACGACTCCCGCCACAGCCAGCGCCACGACCGTCAGCTCGACGACAATCCTGCGAGTGGACGGACGCTTCTGTGTCGGTGACGTCTCCTCAAGCTCACGCAGCGGCATGCGGAAGTAGGGCAGTGCCGCGGTTACGAGAAGGAGCGCCGTGACAACGATCATGCCAAGGGCAGCCGCCAGCGAGAGAACATTCGGCCGCGAATCCACTAGCAGCAATGCCGCGACATATCCCAGTAGAGCAACCGGGACGGCCAGGAGTACGCCCTCAATGGTTTGTGCCGCGACGAGCTGGCCGCTGGACGCGCCGCGCCCGCGCTGCAGGGCGATGCTGGATCTACGCCGGTCAACCATCAGCGTCGCAAGGAGACCAATGACCGCGACTGTGACTGCCAGCAGTCCAATAGCGGCCAGAGCCAGCACGGCGATAGCCTGTTGCTGACGTGCCTCAAAGCGGTTAAAGAGACTTGAGAGGCCGGTCCGTAAAAAGAATGTGTCGGGCGGTGTCGTGCCTCCGGCGCCTGCGTAGGTAAATTCAGCGTTGAGGACATCAGTTGAGAGCTCGTCCAGGAGTCCCGCATCGAACGCCTTTGGATCGACATAATAACGATAATTGTAGTTCCAGGTGGCGGCCGAATGCAGATTGAGCAACCGCTCGTAGTCGTCCGGCGAGATGAGCGAGGTTGCGTAAAAGATCAGCGCGTCGGGGGTCTCGACCTCGTCGGCGCGTTGCAGCCGGGGATCCTCGAACCAGTAGGAGTCTTCTGCATTCAGTATCTCGAAGACGCCAGCAACTTCAATAACGATCGTGTAGTTCAGTGCGCTGAAG
>JACCZH010000097.1 GCA_013696045.1 Chloroflexia bacterium | reverse complement strand
CTGCCACTCCCAAACCCGCGACCACTCGATGCGCTTCCACAATGCGCTCATGTGATTCACAGTCTGAATCTAGTACGAGCACCATGAGGTCGTAATCGCTGTCCTCGTGGTGATCCCCCCGCGCGCGGGAGCCGAACAGGTAGATTCGCTCCGGCTGGAACGCATCCACGAGCCAGCGAACGACTTCATCGAGAACGTCGGTTTGTCGCTCGGTTGACATGCAGCGCCATGCTTTCGGTCTGGACTCTGAGATCTGCCCAATTTTACCCCGAACGCAGTTGGCGAGACCTATCCCAGTGGCGCGGTTGCGAACAGGACGGCGAAGGGCTCGCACCAGATGATGACGCTGCCGTATGACCAGGGGTCGATTCCGGGCGGGATGTCGTAGTTGAACGAACCATCGGTCGCCTTGAGCTGGCCCAGGCTGTACGAGCCGTCACCGTAGCCGTCCGGGCTGGTTGAGAGGTAGACAAACAGGTCAGGACCGTTCTGAACCGAGAAGTTCTCAAAACGCAGGACATACACGCCTGGCTCGGTCTCGATGATGAGCGCCGAGCCGCTGCCGAAGTGGAAGTCGTCCGCGCCATAGAACGAGCCCGAGCGAACAACCGCCGGCACAAACTCAACCGGCGCTGGTTCCGGTTGCGGCTCGGCAGTAGGCTCTGGCTCAACAAATGGCTCGCTCTCCGGCTCCGACTCGACAGTTGGTTCCGGCTCGATAACTGGTTCGGGTCTTGGTGATTCTATTATCTCGGCCGTAGGCTCTGTCGCCGGTTCGCTGGTGGGTGGCGCCTCAGGGGTGTTCACGATGGCCGGTTGCGCGGTTTGCGTTGGCTCAGGCATGCGTGCGGGAGTGGGCGCAATTGGCACGACCGCGCTGGACTCCGGTGTGGACGTCGCTTCGGAAGCCGGTGTCATTTCTGGCGCCATGGCAGATTCCGCTGCCGGGGTACTGTTTGCGCTGACACGTTGCTCGGTGATTTGTGCGTCAGCGACCATCAGCGGGCTAGCTTCTTCAAGGTGACTGCGAGTCCAGAGCGGCGAGATCAGGTAATAGGAGACCGGCAGCGCGATCGCCAACAGCGGTACAGCGACGATGGCAGTCATTAGCGGTCTTCGCCAGAGAACAGTGTGCCAGCCGCGCTCATAGATCAGATACGCAGACCCGGCCAGAACCAGAATCACCACGACGCTGATTGGCCAGCGGTACGGATAGAGGCCGGCGGCCAGCCGCTCAAGGTTCCCGAAGATTTCCATTTCACACTCCTATGTGCTGCAATGCCGCGGCTGTGGTCCACGGGATTCATGGTAGGAGACGTTTCTTACAGGAGTGTGACGATCCAGAATCTCGTGAGATAAGGGTGAAGCTAGTTCTTCCTGCCGGATACCGCTCGCTCGCGGCGTGCCGTTTTCGCTTGCCGCCTATACTTGAAGCATATGGAAGTAACGGGCGGATGTACTCCTTTTCGTCAGATCGCCGGCCACACGAGAGAAAACGTCATGCGTGAACGTATATCGAAACGACTGCTGGCTGTCGCCATGGTGCTTGCGCTACTGGGTGCACAGATCGTGACAATGACTACGATCTCGGCCGAAGCGCCCTCCAACGACGCGTTTCAGCGCACCTGGGCCCGGCACGACGACCCGGTTACGGCGGGGCGAGCGGAGCGCACCTGGATGTGGGGACCGCAAGCCTATACGCCCGAGCTCACTGAGGAGTATCTCGAATCGCCGGGGGCCGAGCGGCAGGTGCAGTATTTCGACAAGTCACGCATGGAGATTAATAACCCGCGCGCTGACTCGTCCGCCGTCTGGTATGTAACCAACGGGTTGCTGGTGACCGAGCTCATCACCGGCAGGATGCAGATTGGCGACAACACCTTTGCGCAGCGCGAGCCGGCCGAGGTCAACGTCGCTGGTGATTGGGATGACGCATTCGGGCCAACCTACGCGACGTTCGCCGCGACCGATGTGAGTACCGGCTATGGTGACGGGGTTATTAATGTGCGACTCAACCGTGACGGCGCGGTATTTTTTGACAGCACATTGACCGAGCGGGGCATTGATAATCCCCACCGCGACCCTGTTACCGGCCACTATGTCGCCCGGCCGTTCTGGGAGTTTATGAACTCGAGCGGGATCGTTCTTGATAATGACGACTACGAGATTAACCGGCTGTTTGAAGATCCACTCTTCGCCACCGGCCGGCCAATCACCCGGGCCTACTGGGCGAACGTCAAGGTTGACGGGCTCTATCAGGATGTGCTGCTGCAATGTTTCGAGCGGCGTTGCCTGACCTATACCCCGGGTAATCCGGATGGCTGGCAGGTGGAGGCTGGCAACGTTGGGCAGCACTACCACGGCTGGCGCTACGAGCAACCACCCATCGCGACTTTCTGGGAGCCGCACGCTGTCGCGGTGGGCGACGACGGGACCGTCTATGTCGGCAGTGGCCGCAACAACCGCATCCTGCGCTTCTCGGTTGAAGGAGACTTTCTTGGTGAGTGGGGCTCCGACGGTGACGGGCTGGGGCAGCTAGCCTTCCCAACCGGCATCGCCGTCGACAGCCAGGGCGATGTCTATGTGGTGGAACACGACAACCATCGCGTTCAGAAGTTCACCGCCTCCGGATTGGCCTTCTCGGTGTGGGGTGGCAACGGCGCCGGCGAGGGCGAGTTCAATCATCCATATGGCATCGCGATTGACGCGGATGACAACGTCTACGTTACCGACCACTTCAACCATCGCGTCCAGAAATTCACTAGCGACGGAACATTCCTGGCGGCGTGGGGGACGTTCGGGCCTAGCGATCCGGCACATTTCCGCTATCCGAGCGGTGTTGCCATTGATGAAGATGGGGTCGTGTATGTGGCCGACACGCTCAACGACCGCGTTCAGACCTTTACGTCAGACGGGGAGTATATGGG
>JACCZH010000096.1 GCA_013696045.1 Chloroflexia bacterium | reverse complement strand
ACCTATGGCTTCCCGATCGACATTACCGTCGAGCTGGCAGGCGACGCCGGACTCGAGGTCGACCGAGAGGGCTTTGAGCGAGCACTGGAAGTCCAGCGTGAACAGAGCCGTTCCCAGCTGCAATCTTTCGCGGACGCCTCTCGCCAGCGGGCGCCGCTATATGCGGCCGCCAAAGGGCGCCCGGTGCAGTTCGAGGGCTATGCCTCGGAACGAGACTCATCGACGATCGCCGATATTCTCGACGTCGATTCCGCCATCGACCAGGCAGAAGCCGGGATGGCCGTGGAGGTTGTCCTGGACCGCACAGTCTTCTATGGCGAATCAGGCGGCCAGGTCGGTGACACCGGCTCCCTCATCACCGATACCGGAGTCTTCCGGGTGGACGACACCCAGCGCCCGATTGCCGATCTGATTGTCCACCGCGGCGAGGTCGTGGAGGGCTTTATTGCCGTTGGTCAGACCGTCCAGGCTGAGATCACCCACGACCGCCGCTCCGACTTGCGCCGTAATCACACCGCGACACACCTGCTTCACCGCGCGCTTCGAATCGTCCTCGGCGAGGAAGCACACCAGGCCGGGTCGCTGGTCGCGCCCGACCGCTTGCGTTTTGACTTCACCAGCACCGAGGCTCTCGGCATCGAGGGCATCCAGCGGATCACTGCTCTCGCCAACGCCCAGGTCCTGGCCGACAAGCCGGTGCAGTCTGACGTGATGACCTACGACCAGGCCATCGAGCGCGGCGCCATGGCGCTCTTTGGTGAAAAGTACGGCGACGAGGTGCGGGTCATCGATATCCCTGAGTTCTCGACCGAGCTGTGTGGAGGCACGCATGTAAGCCACACTGGTGAGATCGGCCCGGTTGTCATTCTCAGCGAGTCCTCAATCGGCTCCGGCATTCGCCGTATCGAAGCCATAACCGGTCACGCCTCGCTGGACTACTTGAGCAAGCTGCAGGGTCAATCCAATGAGCTGGCGCGAATGCTGCGTGTTCCCGCCGAAAATGTCGTGTACGAGGTGCAGTCACTCACCCAGCAGCTCCGAGAGAGTGAGCGCACGATAGACCAGCTTCGCTTGCGGTTGGCAACCGGCGACATCGATAGCCTGCTGAACCAGGCCGTGCAGATGGACGGCACTTCGGTTCTGGCCGCCCGGATTGACGTGGCGGACCGTGACACCCTGCGCGAGGTCGGAGACCGGCTTCGCGACCGGTTGGGCTCGGGCGTTGTCGTGCTCGGCAGCACGATTGAAGATCAGCCCGCCCTGCTGGTCATGGTAACAAAAGACCAAACCAGCCAGGGCTTACATGCCGGCAAGCTCATTCAAGAGATCGCCCCGATCGTCGGCGGTCGCGGCGGCGGAAGACCGGAGCTCGCCCAGGGTGGTGGAACCGACTCAAGCCGTCTGGATGAGGCACTCGCTGCCGTTGCGTCAGCCGTTCGACGTCAAATAGCCGGTTAGCGACACCGCGCGGATTCTCCGCGTGTCAAAACGAGTGTCGCGCCGGCCCAGGAATGGGATAGTTATGGTTACGCGACACTCGTTACGCTTCGTCATCGGCTGCGAAGACGATTTCTCCAGAGCCGAACGGGCCATCGGATCCACGGGCGGACCGATCACAATTGACGCCGGCATCGACAGTGGCACGCTGTTGGAAATCGAAGAGTTCCGCTGCCTGGCGGCCGCAGCTCGCGTGTCCGGCGCGAGCGTAATCTTCTCGAGCGACGACCCATTGCGACGCGAGCTGGCGAGAATTGTCGGTCTCCAGGTTGAGGCTCCTGAACCGGCCGTCAGCGCCATGCGCAGGGCGCTTGAGAGCAACGCGCCAACTCGCAAATTTGAACCAGGGGATATGCCCCCAGTTGTGCCTCCTCCAGCGGTTCGCGAGCCCGTCCCAACCCTGACCGAGGCGTTAAACGACTACACAAACCACGGCACGCACGAGTCCTACGCCTCCTTCAGCTTTGTTATTACTCCGCCAGTTCCACGCCGGGGAGATCAGGTGGCGGATGAATGGCGCTATGACAGTGGCTCGTTTAATGTCCAGCCCGCGTCCAGGCGCTATCGCAGCAGCCGCCGCGTCGGGAAGATCGCGGCGATCGCCTCCGTCTCGGCCATCGCTCTCATCATGGCCAGTGCGATAGTGCTTATCGCGTTGATCGCTCCGCAAGCGACCGTTACTCTCGTCCCGGCTACCAGCGCGATAAATGCCGACCTCACGTATGGTGTCGCCGGAGCCGGCACAAGCTATGACGTTGCCATTGATCCGGTGCCGATCACGACGACTCTCTCCTATTCCGCCACCATCCCGACGACCGGCTCGCGCAGCGAACCTGACGGCACGTCGTCAGGAGCAATATTGTTCACGAATCCCTCGACAGCCGAGCTCACAGTGCCGGCCGGAACCGTCGTTACCGGACCCGACGGCACGACTTTTTCAACAACCGAGGATGTTGTCGTTCCCCCCGCTGACCCGTTTGGATCGTTGACGATGGGAAGTGCGTCGATCGGCATCGTTGCCAGCCTGGCCGGCCCCGCTGGCAATGTTGACGCCGGAATACTCAACGGCCAACTCGAAAGCGGACTCTTTTACTCTAACCGGGATGCGACCACAGGCGGCACGCTGAAGGAGATCCCGGTTGTCGCGGAAGCCGACATCGAAACACTCCGTACCCAGGCCGAGCAAGACTTCTCAGAGCGCGCCCAGGCACAGATTCAGAACGAGATACCAGCAGGCTACCGCGCACTGGCTGGATCGGGCGAGACAGGCGAACCGGGATTCGCGTTGAGTCACGAGGCCGGTGAAGATGCTACTGAGCTTCAAATAGAGTCCACGATGCGTGTATCAGCGCTTGCCTACGACCCAGACGCGCTGCATGAAATGGCTCGCGAAGAGCTCAGCAAGCGCCTCTCAGGCTCGCTTCCTCCGGATACGGTGCTGCTGGCAGATACAATGAAGGTTGACGAACCGCTGGAGATCGACACTATCTCCGGCAATCCGGAGTTCCGCATCACAGCCAGTGCGCGGGCGCGAGTCGTCATTGACCCACGGATACTGGCCGAGCTCAAGCGCGATCTCGTCGGCGCATCCGAGGCGAATGCCGTGCGCCGCGTGTCAGAAATCGAAGGAGTTTCACGATTCGAGCTCGATTATGGTCCCGATTGGTTCCCGCTGAAC
>JACCZH010000067.1 GCA_013696045.1 Chloroflexia bacterium | reverse complement strand
ACGATGCCGGCCAACCGAACGAAACGCTCTTCGCGATCATCCGCTCAAACGTCCGCCAGCCGGACATGGTGCTTACCGACATCGAGTCACAAGTCACTGCGAACACGGTCGCCCAGGAGCGTCTGCTGGCTTTTATGGACGAGTACGAACTGACCTCCCTCGCCGAGCTGGCGACGACCGTTCAGGCACGCGCTGAGACTGCCATGCGGGCCGCTATCGAAGCCGTTCCGGACGGTCGCTACACAGCGAGCGAAATGATCGAGGGTAACGGTGAGCCACTCGAGCTGCGGGTTGCGATTGATGTGCACGGCTCGGAAATCCTTGTCGATTACGACGGAACAGCGCCACAAACCCTCGGCGGAGGAATCAACTGCACGTTCACCTATACACGCGCGCATACCGTCTATCCGCTGAAATGCCTGCTCACTCCGAACGTTCCAAACAACGAGGGCTGTTTCCGGCCGATCTCGACCATCGCGCCGGAACGCTCGATCCTGCACGCGCAACCGCCCGCCTCGGTCAACTCGCGCACGAAGACCGGTTGGCACATCCACAGCCTGATCTTTGCGGCTTTGGCTGAAGCACTGCCGGAACGAGTGCAGGCCGGAAACGGCTTGATGTACACGCTGCGCGCCTACGCTCGCGATGCCGACGGAACGCCGAGGAACGCCCACCTCATCTGCGGCGGCGGACGGGGTGCCGGCCACGGTCACGACGGCGTCACCCGCAACTGTTTTCCGTCGAGCGCCGGCAACGTCCCTATCGAGATTTTCGAGAACCGCGTCCCGCTCCTGGTCGACGAGAACGCTCTCGTGCAGAACTCGGGAGGAAAGGGTACCTGGCGCGGCGCTCCCGGCCAACGCCTGACCGTCCGCAAGCGTCCCGGCCACGATCTGCCGGTCGCGATCTATGTCCATCCCGACCGTCTACGCTTCCCGGCCCCCGCCCTCTTCGGCGGTGAAGACAGCCAACAAAACACGCTCCTACTGAACGGTGAAAACATCGCTCCGGACGGCACTCTGTCGAGCGGTGAAATCGTTCTGAGAGAAGCCGAGGACACATTCACATCGATCGTCGCCGGTGGAGCAGGTTACGGCACGCCCGAGGCACGTGACCCAGAGGCGGTGCAACGCGACATAGCGTACGGTTATGTCGCCAGCGACCGTGCAGCAGTGGACGTTACAAGCCGCCGCTGAATGTGTCGCACTCGTCCGGCTCGCCGGTCTCGTAACCGGTCATGAACCACTCCTGACGCTGCTCTGACGAGCCGTGCGTCCACGATTCTGGCGAGATATCACCTTGTGTGCGCTCCTGTATACGATCGTCGCCCACAGCCGCGGCGGCGTCCAATCCAACGGCGATGTCCTCTTGCGATAGCTCGGTGAGGATTTCCGTCCCGGCCGCGTGATATGCCCAGACTCCGGCGTAACAGTCAGCCTGAAGCTCGGCGCGCACCGCCGCGCTCTCGGGTCCTTCGCGGTCATTCCCGATCTGTCCGAGCGTGCCCTCCAGTCCTTGCACATGGTGGCCATATTCGTGCGCAAGCACATAGGCTTCGGCAAATGGACCGCCTTCGGCGCCGAGCTGGGTGCGTAGATCGTCGAAGAACGTCAGATCGAGGTAGACTCCCTGGTCCGCCGGACAATAGAACGGTCCAGTGGCGGAGCTGGCGAAACCGCAGCCTGTCTGGGTGGACTCAGTAAAGAGCACAGTCTCGGCTTGCGTATACTGCCCGCCGCGCGCGGCATACGCTTCTGTCCAGTACTCCTGGATGCTGTTTACATAGGCGACGATCCGACAGTCCTGCCGCTCATTTGCGTCCGCGCCAGTCTGGCACTCTTCGATGAGATTTTCAACTTGTACACCAGCACCGGGATTGGTCGACTGGGACGGCGAGCCGCTCCGGTGTCCAGCGGGTTAACACCCAACAGTAACGAAACCACGAGGATGATCAGACCGATTCCGCCGCCGATGCCCCCGACAACCTTCCCACCTCCACCGCCACGCCGGTCGTCTACCTGCGAGGTGTCAAGTCGCGCGCGCTTGTTGAATCTCGCCATGCTTTTTTCTCCACACGCGAAGTGTGCTACGCAGCCTCAGCGTTGGCACGCGTCAATGCCGGCCAGGGATCCTCGGGGTCCTGACGCAGACTCGCGTCCAGGATCTCGACACCGACCTGCCCGCCGCCTTCCCCTAGATCGAGTGTCACGCCTTCTTCATAATCGACGCTTTTCAGAATTGGGAGTTCACGTAACTTGATGTACAAAGCGTCAACATCGGGATCATATGTTATTTTCATTGTGGTCTCCTATCCCAGATGGTCCGCTATCCTTAACCGTGAGGGTGACTACGACACGTGTTGATGCTCATCAATATATGTTACACGCAGCCAGAAACCGTCACGCTGCTTCCAGGCGTGCAATTTGCCACCGTGTCACCCGGTCTGACGTGATCTGAGCTGTCCAGAGCAGAGAACATGTCGCTCTCACTAAGTCCATGCGTGCTTCGATGACGCCGGAGTCGATTCCGCGCGTGTATCGTCAGCCACGGTTGCGTCGCTCCCTACGTCCGCGATCCAGGCGCGCCTACTTCGCGACGCAACGCCCGGCCAGCCAGATTGCCGGTCTCGCGGCTGTCGCGCACCGCGTGGATGCCATTGACGAAGACATGCTGGATGCCAATGGGGAACTCGGTTGGGTCGGCGTAGGTTGAACGATCGATCACGGTGTTCGGGTTGAAAACGGTGATGTCGGCGAACGCACCCGTTCGCAAAACACCGCGGTCCTTCAATCCAACCCGCCAAGCGGGCAACGACGTCATCTTACGTATGGCGGCCTCCAGCGACATCAACTTCTCGTCCCGCACGTAGTGACCCAGCACCTTGGGGTAGGTTCCGTACGTCCGTGGATGAGGAGTTCCGCCCATCAGTCCGTCGGTACAGTGCATCAACCAGGGTTGCACCAGCAGATGGCGCACATCGTCCTCGTGCATCATGTGCAGGATCATCGAGACGGCGTGGTTCTCTTCCAGCAGGAGCCGCACCATAGTCTGGTAATTGTCCAGATTCCACTGGTTCGCGATCTCGGGAATCCGCTTGCCAACAACCCACTGATTGCCAGCAGTCTTCACACCGACGATCGCGATCGAGTCCCACGAACTGGAGGCGATGCTCGACTCCCAGTCATGCCGGCCATGTTCAATCTCGGTCCGGATGCGCTCTTCCATATTCTCATCGCGCAGGAAGGCATTGAGGCCCTCGACCCCACGAGCATGACACCAGGGCGGCAGCAACGCGCCCAGCATCGTCGATCCGGCTGTGTAGGGATACTGATCGGCCGTGACGTCGATGCCCCCGGCGCGAGCCTGGTCCATGGCTGCGCTCATCTCGCTTGACTTGCCGAAGGCGAGCCCACCACGGGCTTTGAAGTGTGAGATGTGCTGCGACGCGCCCGTCTCACGGCCGACGGTGAACACCTCGTCCATGCCGTCGAGAACCCGCCGGCCCTCGAAACGCATGTGATAGACCATGAAGCTGTTGTGCCGCTTGACGACATGCCCCAGCGCGATGATTTCATCAATGTCAGCATAGACACAGGGCGAATAAATAAGCCCGGTCGAGAATCCACACGCGCCGTTGGTGAGGGCATCGTCAACGAGCGCCTGCATCGCTGTCAGCTCGACTGGCGTTGGAGCGCGGTCGTCCATGCCCATGACGTGCAGGCGCACCGTGCCATGGCCAACCATTCCGGCCATGTTGATCGCGGCTCCACCGATCCGGGCAAAATAGTCACCGTAACTGCGCCAGGTCCACTCAACCTGTGGATCATCATTCAATCCGGACAGATGAGTACGCCAGTGATCGACATCTTCTGCCTTGATTGGAGCCTCGGACAAGCCATCCTGACCGAGCAGGTCGGTCGTGATGCCCTGGCGTAGCTTCGGCGAGAGCTGACGGTCGGACAGCCCGACGAGGTCGCAGTGGCTGTGGGTGTCAACGAAACCTGGCGACACCGCCAGACCGGTCACATCGATCTGCTCGCCGCGTGGCAACACGTCACCTATTTCGGCGATGCGATCATTCTCGATAACCAGATGCCCCTGCCGGCCGGGTTTGCCCAGCCCGTCATAGAGGGTTCCATTCATCAACGTCACACTCATCGGGCGTTCGCCCCGTCTCTGCCATATCCTCGCGGCAGGAATTTTCCGTCGCCCGGAGCACCCACCACGGGATTGCTCTGGCCGCTGTCGAAGACGGTCTTGCCGCGCAGTATCGTTCTCACGACCGACGCCCCAACAGTCTTGCCTTCATAAGGGGTCCACTTGTTGCGATGCAGCATGTCCTTACCGCGCACGTCCCAGGAACGTTGTGGGTCGTAAAACGCCAGATCTGCATCCGAGCCAACCTGTATGACGCCCTTCTGAGGGAACATTCCAAACACTTTGGCTGGATTGGTGGCTGAGAGCTCAACGAAGCGCTCCAGCGTCTGTCCGCGCTTGTTGATCATCTCGTCGAACAAGGCCGGAAACATCGTCTGGATGCCCGAGCAGCCCAGCGGAGCTTTCCAGATATCATCCAGTCCTGCCTCCTTGGACTCCATTGTGTAGCCGCAGTGATCGGAGGACACCACGTCCACGGTGCCGTCGTAGATGTACTCCCAGATGCGTTCGACCTCGTCACGTGACCGGAAAGCGGGCGCGCAGCGGGCGAACGGGCCGTGCTTCTCCAGATCCGAGTGATCGAGCACCAGATATTGTGGGCAGGTTTCGGCCTCAACCTTCACGCCACGTTGCCTAGCCTCTTTGACCAGCTTGAACCCATCCGCCGCCGCGAGATGGCAGATATAGATCCGCGCGCCGGTAAGCTCGGCAAAAAAGAGCGCCCGATGAACCGCTTCCACTTCAACCATTGGGGGGCGGCTCTCGGCGTGGGCCAGCGGGTCCTTGCGCCCTGCAGCCTGCAACCTCTCGATGCCGGCAGTCAGCATGTCGTCGTTTTCGCAGTGGATGCCGAACGGAAGGTCGTCGCGGCCGGCAATCAGCTTGAAGGTGTCGTGCAACACAACGTCGTTGGCCCTCGGAAACCCCGGGCTGGACGCCGGCATGAACGCCTTCAGCGCGACAATGCCCTCGTCGATCATTTCCTCAATCTGCTCCTGGGGTTGGCCTACTACGCCGCCCCACAGGGCAACATCGATGTGTGACGCCCTGGGAATCAGGTTGCGCTTGTCGCGGATGTGCTGGCCGGTCGTCGCTGCCGGGCTCGCCTGGGGCATCTCGATAGCGGTGGTTATGCCACCGGCGATTCCCCCTTTGGAGCCCATTTCGAATCCCTCTACGAGATTCGGGTCTGGTTCCTTGAAGTGCGTGTGCGCGTCGATCCCGCCGGGGACCACGAAGAGCCCGGTTGCGTCAATACGCTCATCGGCTTGTACACCGTCGGAATCCACCATCAACGCGGCGATCCGCTCACCGCGAATGACAATGTCTGCCCGTACCGGCCCATCCGTCGTTACTACGGTGCCTCCGTGAACAATCGTTACCCTGTTTGAGTCCTGTGCCACGTTCGATCCTCCACACATTTCAGTGAATGACGCCTCTTATGCATTCGGAGCGGCGCAATTCATGCGTCTTCTATTCCACTCAAAACATACCGGGAGACAACAGGCGCAAAAATTGCGCCGCTACGGCACAGAAACGCTTCCCTGCTGCGCCCGGCTAACCCATCCGGTGCTGCATCGTAGCACCATCCCGGCATCACTCCTCCGACGTATCGTCTCCTTCGTCGCTCGACTCTGCGTCGTAATCAGGAAAGCGAAACGCCATCTCACGTTCAAGTAATCCCCCGTATCCAAGCTCAACGATGTCGTCGGAGACAACCTTCTGGCCGGTCATCACCAGCGGTAGAATCAGGTCGGCAACCGTGGCCTTGGAATACATCGAGCACGACGCCAGGTTGAATATCGGCACGTCGCCAACTTCGGCCAGCCAGAACATGCTGCCTGGATGGGCAGGGGCGCCAAAATGCACCATCTCGGCATCGATTTCGTCCAAGGCAAGGAAAATCGGGTCGAGAGGATCAATCGTGTTACCGCCAGCCGCCATCAGGATGTTTGCTCCCTGCGCTAGCCCCTCCTGAAAAGCCTCAGCAACCGATATCGGATCCGCATCCACAAACCGCACATCGATGACTTCAGAGCCATACCAGTTGATTTTGCGTGCAACCATGGCGTTGAACCGCTCGCTCATCTTCTCGTTCAAACCCTCCGTGGCGACGACGAAGACCTTTTTCGAGGCAAATGGCAGCACCACAACCGGCGGACGCTCAGCCTCCGCGCATATGCGCTCAATCTCCTCTACCCGCTCTTCGGGCAAGGTGATTGGCGTCACCTTAACCCCGGCAACGACCTTGCCGCTCACAACCGTCTGGCGATCCAGCAGGCTAAAGACCGTGGCCCCGGAAACCCGGTTCACGTCGCGCAACAGGTCAGCGTCCACCCGTAACAGGCCTTTGCGGTCCGCGACCAGATTGTAGCGGCTCTGGATCGGACCCTTGACTGACAACCCCTCGCCTCCAACCGCTGCGGCGATCCGGCGGCCGGCCTCGTCCTCATGCAAATCCTCCGGCTCGGGCTCAATCAAATGTAGTGTGGACTGCGCAACCTCTGGCCATTGATCCAACACCTGCTCATCTATCCTTGTTCCCTTACGGAATAATCGCTTCCCAGCAACGGACCGGACCTCTTCAGCCAGAATCCAGCCCAGTTGACGGCCGCCCACCACCGTGGAGTCTAGTGCGTGTGCCCGCATGGTCTTCCTCTCTGATGCCCCATCATGGTGTCATGCTCATCGTAGCAAGGCCGCAATAGCGCACATTGGATAACGTACTATTCTGGAGTCGATTCGAACCACACGGGAAGGGCGCACGGCCAATGGCCATCTCAAAACGAAAGCGGCTACAACTTCTTAAAGACATCTCGGCTGCATTTCTCCAACTGAGCAAGACCATCAGCAGCCTCAGCGATGGGGAGCTCATGCGGCCAGGCAGCGTCGGCAAATGGAGTGGTAAAGACGTCATGACTCACATCGCGGACTGGGAAGGCGTCTACACCGGCATCCTTAAGGACCGAGACGCAAGCCAGCCGGTAAACTGGCCGACCGAGGACGACACCGACGAGGCGCTCGACGCCTGGAATGAGTCGCAAGTTATCGCTAAAGCCGATTGGTCCCTCGACGAAGTCAGGGAATATTTCGAGCAAACGCACGCCGACCTCATGGAGTTGCTGGAACGCCTGCCAATCATCGATCCAGATGAAGCTGTCGAGTTCACAAAATACCACTACAGCATGCACTACGACGATTTCATGGCCTGCCGCGTGAAACCGGCACGGTAACGTTGGGAGTTCGAATCCATGCCAATGGCCGACACAGAGCGCACGGAAACACTAGCCGAAATGGCGCGGGGCCACCACGAGCTCACCGAACTGCTAGACAGCCTCGACTCCTCGGACCTTGAGCGCCCCAACACGGTCGGTCATTGGTCCGGCAAGGATGTCCTGTCCCATATCGCGGCCTGGGAAGTGGAGGCGACACATTTCGTTGGCGCGCATGACGCCGGTAGCGACGAGCCGCTCATCGATGAGAGCCAGTTTGACGCCTTCAACGAAGAGAATGTTTCCAGGACACGCGATTGGACTTTCGCTCAGGTGCGCGCCTACTTTGAGAGCGCTCATATGGATTTCGTCAACGCCTGCCGAAACTCCCCCACGGTCACCCCAGGCTTCGCCACCGGATTGAGCTCCCACCACTACGAGGAGCATATGGGTCAGTTTCGCGGGATGCAGTCGAAGAGCGGCAATTGAACTGTCATCCCTCGTGCCTCGGGTTGACAGACCGGCGCGTTTCGCATCCCCGTAACATCCCATCGACACAGACGCACCAAGGGCCGGCGCAATTGCGC
>JACCZH010000053.1 GCA_013696045.1 Chloroflexia bacterium | reverse complement strand
ACCAGGGCGAGGCGCACACCTTCGACAGCTTTGAGTGCGCGATCAACGCTCTTGCGCCGACCTGTCCTCACTGTAGCACCCGCATTATTGGACATGGCGTAGAGGGCAATGGGCAGATCTTCTGCTGTGCCCATTGCGCGGAGCACGGCGGCGTCACCACGGTGAAGGACCGCGCCGACTAAAGGCGCGCGACAATCCAACGCGATCAACAGCCTCCCGCGCATGACCGGGGGTTGTTGTCTTAACAGGGTTATATGTGCCGTAAATGGATCCTTCTTTGTGCCTGCGATCTATATCGACAAGCCTCTGTTAACCCCCATACTGGTAACTACACCCACTACTACCCCCCTCGTTCGTTCCTCTCACACCCCCTTCTCTCCCACTTCCGCTCCCCAGGCCGGTGGTAACACCGCCAGCCTGGGGAGTCTCTCTTTTCAGGCACACGTTCCGAGGATCCAGACGGCGATGCCGGAGACGACGATCGTGAGCAGAAAGAGGCTGTTCATGAACACTCCGGAAAGCAGCAAGAAACGGAATGTGCCGGACGATTCAGGTTCGATCGACTTGAGCTTTTGCCAGTTGCGATAGCAGACGATTGTGGCGGCAAGCGTGATCAGCGCTGTGACGATCGTCGTGAGGTTCAAGAGAATCTCTGCCGATGTCCCGCAGAATGCGGATGCCCAGAGGTAGCTCACCAGGTGAAACACCGACCACACAACCGCCCCGCCCAAGTAGCCGAACCAGAGCCGGAACAGGCCGATGGTGTTGCGCGCTGTTCGCATGTCGTTGCCCATGTCGAATCCTCTACTCGATATACGGCAACAGATAGAGTGAGACGTAGACCACCATCCACATGGCGGTAAGGACATACCAGTAGGTCGAGAGCGAGGTGACGGCCACATGGCGCGGCCCGTTGAAGTGACCTTTCCAGGCACGGGCCTGGACAATCGCCCCAACATACAGTCCGGCAATCGCCAGCACCACCAGGAAGCCGACCGTGACAATGAAGGCCGAGCCATAGGCGTTAGTGGTCGCGCCGAAATCGAGCATGGACAAACTAACGATCAGGATAGCCAGGAAGGCAACGCTCAACCCGGTGTTCAAGCCTAGCCCAACGTTGAATCTGGGTCGCTCGCCCTTGCCGAGCACGCGCTGCATCCAGATCAGAGGCAGGCAGCTCGCCAGCAGCGTGAGGGTCGCGATCGTGGGCAACAGCAGAGTGGGACGTTCGATACTGGCCGGAGGCCACTGCTCAGCATTGAAGCGCAGGAAGAAGAAGCTGAACATGACGGACGAGAAGAACGCCAGGATGACAACAATCAGAAAGATTAACCCCCACCAGTCAACGGTGCGATGGTCCTCAGCGTCCTCAGCCGGTGGGCGGACGCTGCGGGTGTCAAGAGGGCGGTAGCTCATTCCACAAAGTCCCCTTCATGCGGCCAGAGCCAGATCGTAATGATGACCAGGCTCCAGATTGCTCCAAGAACAGCCGGGACGATGAGATTGACCAGGATTGACCCGAAGACAACCGCGATCCCGAAGCCCAACAAGAGCGGCAGCATCGACGGCTG
Source organism: Chloroflexia bacterium (assembly GCA_013696045.1). Lineage (GTDB taxonomy): Bacteria > Chloroflexota > Chloroflexia > Thermomicrobiales > CFX8 > JACCZH01. Next base: position 3,320 of record JACCZH010000053.1, on the reverse strand, counting down.
CGGCAGGCGAATGATGCCGTCTGTTTCGGCGTAGAGCGGGGTCGTGCCCTGGGTAGCGCGGTGCAGGTGGTGTGGCTGCACCAGGTAGGCGTTGGCGCGCGCGTCGATGTCTTCTCCGGAGTAGATGTCCTGCTCTTCCCAGAGCGGGTAACGGCCGGAGACGGTTGGGATCTCCAGAAAGTTGTAGTTCTTGGGCGGCGAGTCGGTTGCCCATTCAAGCGTGCCGGCGTTCCAGGGGTTGGGTCCGGCAGGCGTGCCGGAGCGCAGGCTGGCAAAGACATTCCAGAGAAAGATTGCCACCGAGAGCGCCAGTATGTACGAGCCAACCGTAGAAAGCAGGTTCAGAACTTCCCAACCCAGACCTCTCTGATATGTGTACACGCGGCGCGGCATCCCGAGCAAGCCTGTGATATGCATCGGGAAGAAGGTCAGGTTAAAACCGACAAAGAAGGTCCAGAAATTGAGCTTGCCCAGCCCCTCGCCAAGCAGCTTGCCTGTGAGCTTGGGGAACCAGTAATAGAAGCCGCCAAACATTGGGAAGACCATGCCGCCGATCAGCACATAGTGAAAGTGCGCCACAATGAAATAGGTGTCATGCACCTGCAGGTCGAACGGCACCACCGCCACCATCACGCCCGTTAGACCGCCGAGCACAAAAATCACAAAGAACCCGAGAATCCAGAGAAAGGGTGTCTTGAACACACTGCGCCCGGTCCATATTGTGGCAATCCACGCAAAGATCTGCACACCGCTGGGGATTGCGATCATGATGCTGGCGCTGGCAAAGAAGGCCAGCGACAGAAACGGGATGCCCATCGCATACATGTGGTGTACCCAGACGCCGAAGCTCATGAACCCGATGGCGACGGTCGAGAGCGCCACCAGGGTGTAGCCCACGACCGGTCTCTGCGCGAACGTCGGGATGATCATCGAGACGATTCCAGCCGCCGGCAGAAAGATGATGTAGACCTCGGGATGGCCGAAGATCCAGAAGAGGTGCTGCCAGAGTAGCGAGCTGCCGCCCTCTAGCGCGTTGTAGAAATGCGTGCCGATTTTGCGGTCGAGCTCCAGAAACACACTGCCTGCCAGGAGCGCCGGAAAGGCGACGACGATCATCAGCGCTGTCACCAGCTCGCCCCAGACGAAGAGTGGAATGCGGTTGGCTGACATGCCGGGCGCTCTGGTCTTGATAACGGCCACAATGATTTCGATGGCGGCGATAATGGCTGAGATCTCGACGAAACTGATGCCCAGTAGCCAGAAATCCATGTTCAGACCGGGCGAATGCACTGGTCCGGTCAACGGTACGTAAGCGAACCAACCGCCATCCGGCGCCATGCCAAAGAGGAAACTGGAGTAAAGAAATATGCCGCCGAAGAGGAAACACCAGTAGCCGAACGCGTTCAGGCGTGGATAGGGCATGTCCCTCGCGCCGAGCATCAGGGGCACCAGGTATGCTCCCAGCCCCTCAACCATTGGCACCGCGAAGAGAAACATCATCGTGGTGCCATGCATGGTGAAGAACTGGTTGTAGGCCTCGGGCGAGAGTACGTCCAGATTGGCCTGGGCAAGTTGGGTGCGCATGAGCACCGATTCGATACCGCCCAGCAGAAAGAAAATAAAGGCCGTTACGATCAGCCGCGCGCCAACCTGGCGATGGTTCACCGCGCTTAGCCAGCCGGCGAAACCAGGTGGATTTCCGTAGAGCCGGTCAAGCCGCTCAGATACTGTTTGCTCAGATACTGTCGCCAAAGATCACCTCCCGTCTCACTCCAGCGTCGCGAGGTACGCGATTAAGGCCGCGAATTCCTCGCTCTCGAAGTTGACCGCCGGCATCTTGACGCCGGGTTTGAATTCGTGGGGATTGGCCGTCCAGGCGGCCAGATTGCCAACCGAGTTGTCGAGGGTTGCCGCGCCCAGCGTCTCCCGGCTCATCACATGTGTCAGGTCTGGTCCAACCTCGCCGACGGCTGAAGTACCACGAATGGCATGGCAGAACAGGCATTGGTTGTCCAGAAACGCCTGCTGGCCGCGTTGTAAAACGGGGTCACTGGGCTCCGGTGCGGGCTCGGCCTGCGCCGCAAGCCAGGCGTCGAACTCGTCTGGCTCCTGGGCGATAACCAGGAGGGCCATAAACGTGTGCTGGAGACCGCAGAACTCGGTGCATTGCCCCCGGTAGATACCTGGCTCATCGGCCTGAATCCAGATAGTGTCGATGATACCGGGAGTCATGTTGATCTGGGGATGCAGCTCCGGCACCCAGAATCCATGAATAACATCAGCGGCCGTCACCCGCAGCTCCACCGGCTCTCCGGCGGGAATGTGGATCTCATTGGCGGTAACGGCGTCGGTGCCTGGATAGCGAACTTCCCACCACCACATCCAGCCCGTTACTTCAATAACTGTGTTTGGCTCTTCCGGAGGATTGTCCAGATCGGCCATCACGCCGAGCATCAGAAAGATAAGGGTAACCAGTATGACTGCTGGCACAACCGCTCCACACAGAAGAATAAATCGCTGGCTGTCCATCTTCATCGGTCTCTCCGCCGGCTGCTCCTGACGGGAGCGCAGCAAGGCCATGCCAAGCAAGGAGAAGACAATGACCGCGACCAGCGTGGCGGTAATGAGCATGAACCACCACAGCGGAGTGACACTGGCTGCGCCGGGACCTTTGGGGGTTAGCGACGAAGGGGAATTCTCGCAGCCGGCGAGTAGCGCGAGCACTGCGATCAAACCCGCCGCTCTCAGGAACGGGCGCGATGTCGAATGGCGAGGGCTCGGAACGTTGCGGTTACCTCGGGTGTCACGCCTGCTCAATCGTCGCCCCTTTTTGCCTGCGCGCTGATCTCCACTACCCTCTCTTCGATACTACCCTATTCAACAGGGAGCCATGGACACTTCTTCGTTACGAAGTCAGGTATTGTTTATAGTGGGAAGTAGTATCAGCGCGTGCCAGGCGTGTCAACGCAAGGCGGAAAGGTTGGTCCCTGCCGGGCGCAACCGTGGATCATCGTTTGGTTTGAGAGGCATCCCCAACGTGGCACATGACCGTTCGAACGAGCTTCAGGGCAAGAGTAACGAGCGGCTGATGAGCCGCCGCAAGTTCTTCACCAGGATCAGCATCATAACGGGCGCGATTGCCGGGGCGCTGGTTGCTACCCCGGTGATCGGGTTCATCTTCGCGCCGTTGATTCGCCCTGACCGGGAGATCTGGCGGCCTGTTGGCGACTTGAATGACTTTGAAATCGGCCGGACGGTCAAGGTTACATTCCCGGACGCAAAGCCGCTGCGCTGGTCTGGCCAGACTGGTGAGAACTCTG
>JACCZH010000029.1 GCA_013696045.1 Chloroflexia bacterium | reverse complement strand
TCGGCGGCCAGGAGCTGACCTTTGGCGAGATCAAGACTCCCGAAGAGGTGATGGAGGAGATCGACACGGTCGAGGCTGGCGCGGTCCAGGAGCTTGCGCGAGAACTTTTCCGGGAAGACCTACTCAGCCTGGCGCTCATCGGCCCTTACGATGACGCCGAGCGATTCCGCTCGCTCTTAACCCTGTAGGCGTATACGAGAGTGACTGCTCCAGCCCGGCTGCTTGTCGTAGAAGACGATCCGTCGATCGCCTCGATGCTGCGACGCGGTCTGAGTTTCGAGGGTTACAGCGTAGCTCTGGTAACAACTGGTGCCGAGGCACTTACCGCAATCCGCGGCGGAATGCCAGATTTGATCGTGCTGGATGTCATGCTGCCCGGCATCAACGGGATCGAGGTTTGCCGCCGGATCAGGGCCGCCGGAGAAGATGTGCCGATCCTGATGCTGACCGCGCGTGACGAGGTGACCGACCGGGTGGCCGGGCTGGATGCCGGTGCGGACGACTACCTGATCAAACCCTTCGCGTTCGAAGAGCTTGTGGCGCGGTTGCGGGCGCTACTGCGCCGCAGCGACCAGCGCGTTGAGGATGCGCACGACATGACCCTGACCTTCGAGGATCTGCTTCTCGACACCAGCACTCGCTTTGCCCATCGCGGAGGGCGCCGGATTGAGCTCACCACTCGCGAGTTCAATCTGCTGCTGCTCTTTATGCAGCACCCGAACCAGGTGTTGCCGCGCGACACGATCATGGAGCGGGTCTGGGGCGACGATTTTCCCGGAGAATCCAACGTGCTTGAGGTCTACATGTCCAACTTGCGCCGCCATCTCGAAGCCGAGGGCGAGCCGCGACTGCTACAAACGATCCGGGGCGCGGGCTACACGCTGCGAGGCGGACGCCCAGGATCCACGAGCTGACGGCCAGCATGCCCATCCGTCAGAGGATCGCATTCTCAACCGCGGGAGTTATGGTGCTCCTGCTGCTCGGTCTCTCGCTTGGCAGCCATTTCGTTATGTCACGCAACCTGCACGCTGATATGGACGCGCGCCTGCAGAGCGTTTACAACGCCTATCGTCAAAGCCCGTCCGGCATCGGCTTCGCCAACGGCACGATCACGATCAACCTGCCGGAGCTCGACCCGTTCACGTCGCCCGGCCTCTTCCTGCAGGTGGTGAACACCGACGGAGTCGTCAGCGAGCAGTCCGCCACCCTTGCGGATCAGCCATTGGCCGTGCCGGATCGAGTGCTCGAAGCCAATGCCAACCGGCAAGACGTCTATTATGAAACATCTATTGAAGGCACCGAGATCCGAGTTTACTCCGCGCCGGTAACCTTCAGTGGGATAACGAACCCGGTGGCATACGTTCAGGTCGCCGAGTCGCTTAAGCCACTGAACGAGACCCTTGCTCAACTGCGGAACATCCTTTTCTTCGGATCGCTGCTGGCGACGATCGTGGTAGGCACCGTGGCCTGGTTTCTGGCCGGCGCGGCCATGCGGCCGTTTGCGAAAATGAGCGTCACCGCCCAGGCAATCGGTGGGGCGGACGACCTCTCGCAGCGCCTCGACTTACCGTCCAGTGGTGACGAGGTCGAGCGGCTGGCCGAAACTTTCAACGCTATGCTCGACCGGTTGGAAGATGCGTTTCAGGCCCAACGCCGCTTTGTCGCCGACGCCTCTCACGAACTCCGCACTCCGTTAACGGCGCTACGCGGCAACACCGAGATCATGCGCAGGATGGTTGCGAGCGGCGCTATAGACCGGGACGACCTTCTGGAAGGTCTGGATGACGTCGGGGGTGAAGCAGACAGGTTGACCCGACTGGTGCAGGACCTGCTCACCCTGGCGCGGGCAGATGTCGGCTGGCGGCCGGAGATGGTTGAGGTTGATCTCACGACAATCGCCCGCGAGGCCGCCCGTACAGCGGCGCCACTTACGACGCGGCATGATTTTGGCGCCGAGATTAACGACGACGTTCGGCTCCCGGTCGTTGGCAGCGCCGATCAGCTAAAGCAGCTCCTCTTGATCCTGCTTGACAACGCGCTCACCCACACTCCGCCAGGCACAAGCGTCAACCTGAACGTGGGCGCTGACGGCGATCAGGCCCTCATCATCGTGTCCGACACTGGGTCTGGCATCGACGTCGAACACCTGGACCACATCTTCGAGCGCTTCTACCGCCCCGACCAGTCTCGCGCCCGCGTCTCCGGCGGCACCGGCCTCGGACTCGCCATCGCCCGCTGGATCGCTGCCACCCACGGCGGAACGATTGCCGTTACGAGCGCTCCTGACGAGGGGACGAACTTTACAGTGCGGATTCCATTGAATCGCGGCTAGCGTTCCCTGAAGTCAGCGCCGGCCAAATGCTATACTCTCGGCAATCGATAACAGCCAGTCAACCAAAGCGACCAAGGAGACGAAAATGCGCAGAGCGATCATATCCATCCAGCAGAGACCTGCAACCTATGTGGAGGATATGACACGCAATGCGAACGTTAAACTTGGGGATTTTAGCCCATGTAGACGCCGGTAAGACAAGCCTGACCGAGCGGCTGCTCTGCGCCGCCGGTGTTATCGACGAGATCGGCAGCGTCGATGATGGCAGTACCCAGACCGATTCCTCGGCACTGGAACAACAACGCGGCATCACGATCAAGTCCGCCGTCGTGTCGTTCGTCATCAATGACGTCACCGTCAACCTGATCGACACGCCCGGCCACCCGGATTTCATCGCCGAGGTGGAACGGGTGTTGAGCGTGCTCGACGGCGCGGTACTGGTGCTCTCCGCAGTGGAGGGTGTACAGGCGCAGACACGAGTGTTGATGCGCACACTCCAGCGGCTGAGCATTCCCACCCTCATCTTCGTGAACAAGATCGACCGTACCGGCGCGGATGCAGCACGCGTACTGCAGGATATTGCCGAGAAACTGACGCCGGCGATCATCCCGATGGGAACGGCTCGCGACTCTGGTACGCGCAGCCCTGGTTTCACAGCTTTCGGAGCGGACGACGCTGCTTTTACTACCGGACTGGCCGATCTGCTTGCCGGCCAGAACGATGCGTTTCTGGCCGCGTACGTCGACGACCACACGACGATTTCGTACTCCGAGATGCGGAACGAGCTTGCGACGCAGAGCAAGTTGGCGCTGGTGCATCCGGTTTTCTTCGGCTCAGCGATCACCGGTGCCGGCGTGGATGCGTTGATCGCCGGGATCACAGAGTTGCTGCCCGCAGCCGCAGGCGATGCAGAAGGCCCCGTCTCGGGGACCATTTTCAAGGTTGAACGCGGTCCGGCCGGGGAGAAGATCGCGTACGTGCGCATGTTCTCGGGAGCGGTGCGAACACGAGATCGGTTACGTTTCGGCCAGTATAACGAGGGAAAGGTCACCGCGATCAGCGTGTTCGAGCGCGGCTCGGCCCTGCAACGCGCGTCGGTCGAGGCAGGGCAGATTGGAAGGCTCTCGGGCCTCAGCGACGTCCAGATCGGTGCCACGATCGGCATGTCGCAAACGGCCGCGGGGAGCCATTTTTTCGCCCCACCGACACTGGAAACAGTTGTCGCTCCCTGCCGCTCCGACGATCGAGGTGCGCTGCGCGTTGCGCTCGCCCAACTCGCGGAGCAGGACCCGCTGATCAACCTGAGGCAGGACGATGAACGGCAGGAGCTATCTCTCTCGCTCTACGGTGAGGTGCAGAAGGAGGTCATCCAGGCAACGCTGGCGAACGATTTCAACATCGACGTCACGTTCAGCGAAACGACGACCATCTGCATCGAACGTCCCATCGGCGCCGGTGCGGCTGTCGAGTTCAACGGCAAAGAGCCCAACCCCTTCCTCGCAACCGTCGGGCTGCGCATCGAGCCCGCGCCCGCCGGCAGCGGCGTGGAGTTCAGGCTGGAGGTCGAGCTGCACGGGACGATGCCACTCTCGTTCTTTACTGCAGTTGAGGAAGCGGTGCACGATACGTTGCGCCAGGGAGTCTATGGCTGGCAGGTCACAAACTGCACGGTCACCATGACGCATTCCGGCTATTCAGCAAAGCAGAGCAGCGCCCACGGCGTTTTCGACAAAAGCATGTCGAGCACCGCGCGCGACTTCCGCCAGCTCACACCGCTGGTCCTGATGGACGCGCTGCAGCAAGCAGGAACCACCGTCTACGAGCCGGTGCAC
>JACCZH010000022.1 GCA_013696045.1 Chloroflexia bacterium | reverse complement strand
GGTAGACAAGCCATTCATCGCCGAGAACACGTGCTTTTACCGCTTTGCCACAGGAGCGCTGACGACAGTGCTGTTCGGGGTGGTTGTGGCCTCGTTGCTCGACATCCCGATAGGCGTAGTGGCGCTGGGTGGCGCGGTAATCGCCGCCGCGATTGCGTCGCTCTTTCGATGGACCACCCTACGTCAGGTTTCCGGTTCGGTGTCCTGGCAGCTGTTGCCGCTGGTAGTGGGGTTGTTTCTGGTTGTGCGCGGAGTTGAGAACGCCGGGTTCGATATTTTGGCGCAACGCGCGTTTCTGGCCGCTGCTCCGGGAGACGGCTTTCTGCAGATTCTGGCAATTGCCTTTGGCACAGCGCTGGGTTCAAATCTGATCAACAACGTTCCGATGACGATAGTGACGATTAACGACCTTTCCCCATTGCTCGCGAACGGTAGTCTGAACGAGACCGCCGCCTACGCCGCACTGATCGGAACCAATGTTGGTCCCAATCTGACGGTCGTCGGCTCGCTTGCGACCCTGATCTGGTTAGGAATCATCCGTGGACGTGGTCTTGTCTTGACGGCGCGCGACTACCTGGTGGTCGGCCTCATCACTACCCCAGCGATTCTGGTCATGGCGAGCTTTGGGTTGTGGCTATCTGTGAGGTTGTTTGAACTATAGTTGGCGCAACGTAACGGTAGACAATTGCAGAGGCGGTAATGCATGGAGAGATCCGAGTTTCTTGAACACCTGGCGCGGAGTCTTGAGGGTGTGGACGCCTGGCAAGCGGGTTGGGAGCCGTTCGAGGTTGATGCGTCACTAATGCTGGAACCTGAGCGCGTCACCGAGGTCATGTCCGAGCTTGTCGAGCGGCTGCATGAGAATTATCCCTACTTTCATCCCCGTTACGCCGGTCAGATGCTCAAGCCGCCGCACCCCGTTGCCATGCTGGCCTATGCCACGACGATGCAGATCAATCCAAACAACCACGCGCTGGACGGTGGGATCGCTACATCCAGGATGGAGCGCGAAGTCGTCGCGGAACTCTCCGCAATGGTTGGCTACGGCGAGACGCATCTGGGCCATCTGACCGCCAGCGGCACGATCGCCAATCTGGAAGCGCTCTGGATCGCGCGCTCGATCCATCCCGGCAAAGCCATCGCCATGAGCGATCAGGCGCACTACACCCACGGGCGTGCCTGCGAGCTCTTGCAGGTGCGAGTCGTGACAGTGCCAACGGACCCCAACGGCAGGATGCACCTCGGCGAGCTTGATCGAGTCCTGGCGTCCGGCGAGATCGGTACTGTTGTGGTGACCGCCGGCACAACGGCGCTGGGCGCGGTCGATCCGATTGGAAAGATCTTGCCGGTGGCTCAAGCCGCCGGCGCCCGGGTGCATGTCGACGCGGCCTACGGCGGGCTCTTCGCCTTGCTGGCGCAACGTGAGGAACCGACGGTAGATCCAGGGCCATTCAACGCGTTTCGCGAGTGTGACAGCATCGTGATTGATCCACACAAGCATGGTCTGCAACCCTATGGCTGCGGCGCCGTGCTCTTCCGTGACCCGGCGGTCGGCAGGTATTACCAGCACGATTCGCCCTACACCTATTTCACGTCGGACGATCTGCATCTCGGTGAGATCAGCCTGGAGTGCTCGCGCGCAGGAGCCTCGGCGGCCGCACTCTGGGCCACGTTGCGTTGTCTTCCGCTCAAGCCGGACGAAGGTCTGGGGCTGGTACTCGCGAAATGCCGTCAGGCGGCACTCGATTGGGCGAAGTTGCTGGACAGGAGCGAACGGTTCCGGCTGGTGGTTGAGCCGCAACTGGACATCGTGAGCTTCTACGCCGTTCCGCACGGCGCGGGCCGGCCACGAGCGAGCCAGATTAGCCGGTTGACCGACACGATCTTTCACCGCGCTATGGAAGACACGGAGAACCCGCTGTACCTTGCCAAACTGAGCGTCAAGGATACCCAACTCTCGGCGCGTGACCCGAAAATTACCTGGGACGAGCCGACGGTGAGCGTGCTGAGAAGCGTCGTCATGAAGCCCGAGCACGCGGCGATGATTCCAACGATCCACGCAACTGTTGAGCGTCATCTCGCTGGGATCGAGGAGTAGATGGCCCATCTCCAGCCCATTGGCCGCATCATCCAGCTGCAAATCCAGACGAGCAGCCTGAAGGTTGAAGGCGAGCCACGACGTTATTACACGCCGGAGCCGATCCGTGGGGTCGAAGCCCTTACTATTTCGGAGGGCAGAATCACCGGGTTAGTGGATGGCCGCGAGACGGTCGATGTCCATAGCGCGGCCCATCCAGAGTCGCGAAACAGGGGCAACGGCAACATGCTCTCGGTGGTTTTCACGGGGCATTACGAGATCCTTCGCGAGCGCTACGGCGAGCACATGCTCCAGGGTATCGCCGGTGAGAATATCCTGGTCGAGTATGACCGCAGGCTGGAACTCTCAGATGTCGAGAATGGGTTAGTCATTGAGGGCCAGGATGGACGCCGGATCGCGTTTGACACCGTCTCGGTCGCCCACCCTTGTGTCGAGTTTAGCCGGTTCGCGCTGGATGATCTTAACGCGCCGGCCAAACAGGTTTCGGAAACGCTGAAGTTTCTGGATAACGGCACGCGTGGGTTCTATGCGGTCGTGACCTCATCCCTGCCGGCCCGCATCGAGGTCGGCGACACGCTGCTGGCTAGAGACTGATAGCGGCTGTCATCGCTAGCAAATCGCACAGGCTATCCTGCGGTAAACTCCTCGCGCAGCTCCGGGATCACCCTTTCCGCGATGGCGCGCATGGCGCTGGTGGGTGAGCTGAACGGGGTGTTGAACAGAAACGAGCGCACGCCGATCGCGGCGTAGCCGCGGACGAGCTCACGAAAGGCATCTTCGCTCTCCAGTGCCGCCATGCCGGTTGAAAGCGCCCAGCGGATTTCGGACGGGTCGCGGCCGATCTCTTCGCATGCCGCTTTGAGCCGTACTCCGCTTGCGCGGTACTCCTCGGGTGTGCCGCCGCCGTCCCACTGGTCGGCGTAGCGCGCGATGTGCCGCATCATGCGTTTTCCGGTGGAGCCGACCAGGATCGGGATGTGCCCGTGGATCGGCTTGGGCTCGAAGGGCGCATTGACGAGTGTGTAGTGCTCGCCGTTGAAGTCGGCGCGCTCCTGCGTTTCGAGCAGCCGGTACATCTCCATCTGCTCGCCGAAGCGGTCGACTCGCTCGCCTGGTGACGGGAACGGGATTCCGTAGGCCTCGTGCTCCCGCTCTTGCCAGGCGGCGCCGACGCCCAGAATCAGCCGGCCGTCCGAGACGTGGTCGACCGTGACGGCGTTCTTGAACAGCACGATTGGCTCGCGGTGGGTGATGCCGGTTACCATCAGTCCCAGTTGCACCTTCTGTGTGAGGGTGGCTAATGCGGCGATGAGGGTCCAGCCTTCGAGACACTCGCCCAGCTCCTCGTCTTTACGCAGGCCGAAGAAGTGGTCGAAGGCCCAGGCGGAGTCCCAACCGCTCTCGTCAGCCCATAGCCAGGTTTCCTTGATGACATCCCAGCTGCGGTAGTGCTGACCGGTGATGATGCCGAAGTCGAGCTCGTTGGAGGGTGGATTCTTGCCATGCGTTGGTCCTGCCATGTTTGTGGCACTGCCCTTCTGATGTGGGTGCGAACGATCAGATTTCAAGCTACCACACCTGACAGGGAGTCAGCTGTCCGGACCTGGGGTTTCCACGCGGGGCTGCTGCCTGGCGAGCGCCTCGTAATCGGTGAGCAAGCTTAGCCAACGCCGAGTGTACCGCGCGGCAGCCTGCTGGTCCGATTGACTCTCGGCCTTGTCGATCAACTCCCAGCCACGCTGGAGCCTGGACTCGAGCTGGTCAATTGTCGAAGGTTGTTCGGTCATCGGGGGTCAGACAATCTTTGCTGCGATGTCGTCAAGCCGGTGACCGCACTATGCCCGTTTTTTGTTCAGTTGTCTATCCATCCGCGGTTCCAGTTTGCGCGATGACCGGTGGCGTGAGTCGTTCGATCGAGCGCAGCCGCCACGCAGCGACCGCTCCAACGACCATAAACGCAGCCATAACCGGCCAGAGCAGCACTGGCCGCGACAAGTCGAGCGCGATACCGGCAGTCAGTGTCGCGATAGCCCACGAGCCACCCCAGGTGATGCTCAGCAGCGAAAAATAACGGCCTCGTAGGTGCAGTGGGGCCAGCCGAACCGCGATAATGGCGGTGATTGGCATGAAGATCAATTCACCACCGGTAAATGCCAGGAACACGAAGATCGCGGCGGCCGCAAATCCCGGTGTCGCTATCATCGCCAGGAACGCGGCGCCCCAGATAAGTGACGCAACCGAAAGCAGTCGCCCGACATTGCCCCGGTCGACCCGGGCCGCAATTGGCACCTGGGTTAAGACGATCAGAATGGTGTTCATGAAGAACAGCGCGCCGATTCTTCCTTCGCCAATCCCGGCCTCGGCCCGCAGGAACGGAGGAACGCTCATATTTAGCTGCGTGAAGCCGAGCACCAGCGCGAACAGGACTAGCATGCCGTACAGAAATGTCCGGTCGGCCAGAACGTCGCCCCACGTGCCTTGCGCTCCGGAATCCGAGGTTGTCTGGAGCGGTACGCTCGGCACGACCCTCCAGACAATAACCGCTCCCAGTGCGATGAGCGCCGCGCTGGCACCGAATAGCAACCGGTATTCGGACAACCCGCCACCGGCCACCATGATGCCGCCCAAAAGTCCGCCTAACCCGATCCCGACCGCCATCGCTACCCGGATCAGCGCCATGGCAGGGATTACTTTGCCGGCGTCAGCCAGTGAAGTCACGACTGTGTCGATTGAAGGCCAGTAAGACTGGCTCGCGCAGTAGAGCAGCAGAGAAACCGCGAGGAAGGCCGGTGTGGAGTTCGCCCAGGCGATCAACAGGGTCGCCAGCGAGATCATGCTGAGCGTCGCCAACAGCACTGGTCGCCCGCCACGCTTGTCAATCTGGCCGGCCACGATCAGCACAAACGCAATACCGGCCAGGCCAGACCCGGCAATGACGGCGCCGACGACGCTGGCCCGGATGCCGGCAATCTGGCTGAAATAGATCACCAGAAAGGGCAACACCATGCCACGGCCCGTCCAGACCGTTAAGACGGCAGCCGATAATGCCCAAATGGAACGTGGATACGCGTCAGTGTGGACTCGTAACCGTTGACGTAGCCCCCGCTTGGCGAGCTCTGGAACCATTACCGGACCAGGTGTCTCAATGAACGACATCGTTGCCTGTTCCTCATCCATGCACGCTACGAAACCAGGGAGAACATACTGTTTCCCCACGCCTGGAAATCATGCACCTTTGTGAGTCTCAATGGCCATGCGAAGGATGTCGTATTTCAGCGCTGACTGGCAATCTTGCTTGCCTGTGCCTGGATGACACCGTTATGTTTGGTTGCGCTAATTATTCGGAACTGTGAGTTTCGAAAGATGTCTGTTACTATCGTACTTATAGACCGTAGCCGTTATGGGCTATATGATTTATGTACGAAAGTACTACGCTAATGTTTCGCGCTCCGGGCATTGTCTGGGCCGCGCCACATCAAGGGGAATGGGGAAGCCTGCCATGGAGCATATTCCGGCTTCGTCCGTTGAGCATGATGAGACCTACGAGTCGGAATCGCTTACCGTCTTGCAGGCAGCGCGCCGTGCTAGTGTCACCCAGAGCGCAATTATACGCTGGATTCGCAACGGATATCTACCGGCAACCTCCAGCTCCAATGGCTGGCAGATTCCGGTTAGCAAGCTTGCGGAAGCCCAGGCCGCGGCGGACGAGTCGCGCGGAACCGGCCCCGTGCCGCGCCAGGCTGGACCGCGCCTGCTGCCAGCGCCAGCGGATCTGCGCCGGTCGCTTGCCACCCAGGCTCAAGAGCAACCCGCTCGTCTTGATGTCATTGGTGAAGCGCTGGTGTCCCCTCTCGTTGAGCTTATCCGCGATCAAGGCGACGTCGTCCACGACCAGGCCGAAGTCATCGGCTGGCTTCAGGCCGAACGCGCGCGGCTCGCGGCCCAGGTTGCTGAGTTACAGAGTCAGGAACCGGCTCCTGTATCCCAGCCCGCTCCCGCCCTAGCGGCTGAGACAGCGCCCCCGGCGGACGGAGATGTTGATGAAGTCGTCAGTTGGCTCTGGAACGACACCGACCGTTCATTGGATGGCCAGGCATGGGCATCCCAGCCGGCCGAAGAGACCGCTGAGCCAGAGCCGTCCCAGCCAGCTGAGCGTTTGATGAATCAGAGCCGGATGCCGGAATACGGAAGTGTTGCAGCTCAAATGGAGCCGGACGCTGCCAAGCCTCAGGATCTGGCCGGCGAGCGTCACGATTTCGTGTGGGCCACGAGCACCGTTATCGATGACTCTGCGTCATCCGCGGTAACGTTCCGAACAGGTCCGGCCCCGGTGCTCCAGCCCATCGTCCCAAGACACGGTGAAGATGGAAGCGTTGGTTCTGAGACGCTCATCCAGGCGGGATCTGACG
>JACCZH010000565.1 GCA_013696045.1 Chloroflexia bacterium | reverse complement strand
CTCCTATTGTGTCTATACCAGCTCGAGGTTACGCGCCTGCGTGCCGATCTCGTTGCTGAGGTTCTGAATAGCGTCCTCGACGCTTGTGCCGGTGCCGACGAGTACCCAGGCGGGCATGGATGTCTTGCCTACTTCTCGAACAATGGTTCCGAGTGCGAACCACTCGCCGGTGGGCGTGCAGCCGGTTGAATATTCGGCTGTCAGTCCCGAGGTTTCAATAAGCCGAACGCTTCGCTCCTGCGACGATTCCGAGACTGTGACCCTGCCTTGATTCTCCATCTCGTAGCCTTTCGTTGCGCGGACGCTACCGCATGTTAACCGCTCAGCCACCGGACGTCAGTAGACATTGTGACGTCCGTCACAATCATAACGAATCCGCTCTGGCTTGGCCACCGCAGTGCGGCCTGTCTGCTCTGATCGCCAATCCTCCCGAAAACCTGCTCTGCGATCGAGATTACCCTGGGTAGCGGGTCACCCCCTTCAGCGTAGTATATATAGGTGCTGGACCCATAGCGTATATAGACTGATGCAGTGGCGATGCCTTGCGCGGTGGCGACGGTAATTGCGACGGCGGCGTCGCCCAGCTCCGGAGCGGCAGCCGTCCGCGCGCCCTGGTTGATCTGGAGATCTTCAAGCCATTGAAATGCGATATCAGCCTGTTCCGGGCTTCCATAGACGTTGACCGTCGCGAGTACATAATTCGGGAGCGCACCGTCTTCGACTGACTGCCGGGTAAATTCACGGTAGACATGTTGCCGGAAGCCCCACTCCTCAAGGCGCAGCAGATGCGCTGTTGGGTCTGCGTAGGCCTGGGCCAACTGTTCCTGCGAACGCTCGCCCTGATCAGCGACGATATAGCCGCCTTCCGAGAGCTCGTCCAGGCGTGGCAGAGCGTCCACACCGCCGAGCGCTTCCTGAGTGGCGGTTGGCTCAATCTCTGGAGTTGGTGTTGTCTCGGGCTCAGGTGTCTCTGCGACAGTTGGAGTTTGCTCGACGGTTGGGGTAGCTGGCTCTGCCTCAGACGTTTCGACAGGGGGAGTTCCTATGGCGTCGTCGATCGTTGGAGTAGCGCGCGCCGTGCCGGTGGGCGTGGCGTCAACGTCATTCGTGGGAGTTGAAAGCTCAGCCGTCGCTGGCGTCTGTGAGTCGTCCCCAAAATCGTCGGGACCGCTGCACGCCGCGAGCGTCAGGCTAAGGATCAAAGCAGCGGCAATACATGTCCAACGTGGCTGCCGCTCAAGGACTCGGGGCATTCTGTACTCCCTGAAAGGTTTCAAAGACGGCCCGCTCTGTCATTGTAGCGGAGATAGCTGCGGCCTTGCCGAGCGGGTACAGGGCGGGGTGGGCTACAATCGGACCAGCTAACGGCATAAGCCCGTATTGGACTCACAAATCGGAGTTGCGTTTCATGATTACCGGAATCGACCACATTGTTATTCTCGTCGATGACCTTAACGCCGCGATCGAACAGTATCAGGCTCTTGGGTTCGATGTCGAGTCCGGCGGCCGGCACCCGCGCTTTACGGAAAATGCACTTATTTCAGTAGGCGACGGTTCGTATCTGGAGCTTATCGCCTTTTACGAGAAAGACGGCGCGGAGCAGCATCGCTGGCACAAATATTTGGCCTCGGGTGGTGGACTGGTGGATTATGCGGTGGGCACAGGCAGTGTTGAGTCGCAGATGAAGACCGCCAAAGACCGCGGCGTGCCCTATGCAGGCCCGAATGACGGCGCGCGGAAACGTCCGGACGGTCAAGAGATCAGCTGGAAGACCGCTACGCCGGCAGGGGAAGGCACTGCGGGACTTCCGTTTCTGATTGAAGACGTAACAGATCGCGATCTGCGAGTGCCGGGCGGCTCCGGTGTGGCGCACCCGAATGGCGTTGAGTCACTTGACACGCTGGTGATAGCCGTTCGAGACCTGAAGGCCGCGACCGAAAAGCATCGAGCGCTCTTCGGTGTTGAGCCTGAAGAGCTGGACTTCTCTGAGAGCGGCCATGGCATCGAGGGTGTGTTGTTCAAGGTCGGCCGGTTCAGGATAGAGTTGCATGCGCCGACGATGGAAGGTGGCATCACCGAGGAACTCGACGCGCGTGGCGAGGGACCGTATGAAGTGATTTTCCGGGGCGCGCAGACAGAGATGATCGACCCGCAGCGCGCGGGCAACGCGCGGTTGACGATCAATGAACGCTAGGACAGTTATCCAGTTGAAATGTGGCGAATCTCAGGAGGCAAAGGACAGTGTCGGATTTCGAGGGTAAAAGCAAGCTTGGCCAGGCGGCGATGCGCGCGATTGAGAGTGCCCGCCCGGATCTCATCGCGGTTTCCAAAGCACTTTACGACCATCCAGAACCTGCGTTCGGCGAAGAGCTCGCCGCACAACAACTATCCGATTTTCTGGGGAGCTCGGGTTTCGAGATTGAGCGCGGTCTGGCCGGTATGCCAACGGCGTTCAAGGCGACCCGCCAGCGCTTCGACTCGGAGGCTATGCGGAAGGGTCTGCGCCACGGCCATGTGGCCATTATTGCGGAGTATGACGCCGACGATGAGCGGGGCCACACAACAGGCCGCCATCTTGTGGCCGGCGCCGCGCTAGGAAGCGCGCTCGGCCTTGCTGAAGCGCTAGATGGTATCTACGGCAGCGTGACCGTTATCGGTTGCCCGGCGGCCTCGACTCTTGAAGGCAAACGCGCGCTCGCGGCGGCGGGCGTGTTTGAGCCGGAAGACGCGGCGCTTGGCGCGCGGCCTGCTTCCACCGGCATGGGCTTCCAGCCGACGATTTCTAACACCGGAGAGACCTACGCCACTGCTCGGATGCAAGTGCGCTTCAATGGGCCGGCTGGCGAGGCTGAAGCGCGTCAACGGCTGGCGACCTCAGCCGGGGCAATGGCCCGGGACGTGTCAGAACCGGGCCAGGCAGAAGTTGTGTTGACCGAGGGAGGTGTTGAGATCGATCTGCGAGCGCGGACGAATCCTGATCTCGATGGGTTGATCGCACGGGTGAGGGAGCTCGCCGGGTCGGCAGCCGCAGAGACCGGTTCAACAGCGGGGATTGAGATCATCGGTGGCGTCCCAGCCTTCAACGTTAACCGTATCCTCGCGCGGCGCATGAAGACGTTCGGCGACAACATCGGCCTCAAACAAAACCGCATCGTGAAATCAGAGCCGTCCCGAGCCTCTGATTGGGGCAACGTTTCCCTTATCACCTCGACGGTCGAGGTTGCTTATCCAATATCCGAGGACGACGTGCAGGCTGGAACCGATGCGTTCATGCAGGCCAGTGTTTCCCAATATGCCTACGATCAAATGCTCTCCGCTTCTATGGTCGTGGCGCTTACCGGTCTGGATCTCCTGGGTGATATGGAGTTTCGCGGCTTTGCCGAGGGCGAGTTGATCCGGACGCTCAAGGTCCAGGGTGTGCGGCGAACGCCGCGACGCTGGTTGGGCGTGCATCCCGTGCAGCCAAAATCATCATCCAACGGTCAATCTTCTGTTTCCGGAAGCCAGGCGGCACGCAAGGATCGATCCTGAGCCGCGACGTTCCGGAAGGACGACCCTGACGTGGAGTGGCGCGAGCTCGGAGTTACCGGCATTAACGTCCCCGTTGTTGGGTTAGGCGCCAGGAGACCGTTTGATGTCTATGGCAAAGAGGGACAAACGGCTCGCCGCTCGCTCGTGGATCTTGCGCTACGGGAAGGCGTCACGTTCTTTGAAACATCTCCAGTCTTTGGCGAGTCCGAACGTATCCTCGGCAGTAGCCTCACTGGCCGTCGCAAGCGCGTTATCGTCGCCACGAACGTAACCGCCGGCGACGTGCATCTCGTTCACGATCAGATCGACCGTTCCCTGCGGCTCTTTGAGGATCGTATCGATGTTTTTCTGGCGGAGTCTCTTCCGGTATGGACCGAGTTCCAGCCGGTCTTTCAGCGCATGAAATCCGACCGCTCGTTGAGCGTTTCGGGTGTCACCTGCGAGCGCGAGAGCGATTACCCAGAGCTTGCGCGCCTGATGCGTGAGCGTGCGGTCGACGTCATCCAGGTTCCGTACAACCCCATCGAAGAGGAAGCGGCGCGAGTGATCTTGCCGTTGGCGGCCGAGCTGGGGATCGGCGTGATCGTGATGCGTCCCTTCCTTGAAGGCGAGCTGCTGCTGGCGCAGCCTCGCGACGTCGATCTGAGGCGATTGCGGCGCTTTGGAGTGCGCAGCTGGCCGCAGGCAGTGTTGAAGTGGACCCTCAGCGATCCGCGAGTGTCCGTGGCGGCGCCGGCTACTCGCAAGGCTCAACACCTGAGCGAGAACGCCGCCTGCGGCGTTGCCCCCTGGCTTGGCCGGGCTGAGCGCGCGCTCGTGACCGAGTTGGCTATCGCCGTCGGACGTTAGCTGCCCTTACTCCCCACCGTACTTACACAATGCGATGCCCCCTAATCTGAACGTGTATGCTGGATTCAGTGCGTGTGTGTTGTATTAACCTTTACATACGCCATATCGCGGCAGCTTAGGCGATGGTCGATAGAAGGGAGAATACCTTTGGGGAAGGGTATGAGCCAGATTCGAGAGCTGCTCCATTAACGATAGATATCACGCAAAGGACGGAACGATTGAAGAATCTGAGATCACGAACAATCACTTCCGCCGTGTTGGCGCTCTTCGTTGCGTTTAGCGCTGTAGGAACGGCAAGTGCCCAGGAGCCGCCCGCAGCCGACCCACAGATGCAGGAAGTGCTCGACCAGCTAGAGGCTCTTGGACCCGAGCCAATTCCGACGTTGACGCCCGAGGAAGCCCGGCAACAACCGACTCCTGCGGACGCCGTGATGGCACTGCTGGAAGCGCGGGGAGAAAGCACAGCACCTATGCCGGTTGGCAATGTCGAGAACACGACCATCCCAGGGCCGGCGGGAGACATTCCAGTTCGCATCTACACACCTGAAGGCAGCGGACCGTTCCCGGTTGTTGTCTATTACCACGGCGGCGGCTGGGTCATTGCCAGCCCGGATGTGTACGACGCTTCAGCGCGGGCGCTCACCAACGCTGCTAATGCGATCGTCGTGTCCGTCGAGTATCGCAAAGCTCCCGCAAATCCATATCCTGCTGCCGTAGACGATGCGTTCGCCGCGTTTGAGTGGGCCACGGAGAATGCAGAGTCGATTAACGGTGATCCACGCAACGTAGCGGTCGCCGGCGAGAGTGCTGGCGGTAACCTGGCCGCCGTTGTGTCGTTGCGCGCGCGCGACGAGGGCGCTCAGATGCCGGTGCATCAGTTACTTGTCTACCCAATCACCAACTACGCCTTTGACACGCCGTCGTACGAAGAGAATGCCATGGCGATGCCGCTGAACCGCGAGACCATGATGTGGTTCTTCGGTCACTATCTGCCCAATGAAGAAGCCGGAAGCGACGCCTACGTGTCGCCTCTGCAAGCGGACGACCTGAGCGGGCTGCCGCCGGCAACGGTGATCCTGGCGGAGATCGACCCGCTGCGGAGCGAGGGCGACGCGTACGCGCAGCGGTTGAGCGAGGCCGGCGTGCCGGTGACCGTTCAGCTGTATACCGGTGTCACGCATGAGTTCTTCGGCATGGGGGCTGTTCTGGACAAGGCTGACC
>JACCZH010000554.1 GCA_013696045.1 Chloroflexia bacterium | reverse complement strand
GTCGAGGACGATAGCCGTCAGCTCACTGATGCCGAAAGAGATGGTGCCTGGATGCGCCATGGTCATCGAGTAGATCCTGCCCCAGTGCTGATCGAGGGTATTCACTGGCTGGAAGGCCGTGCCCGCGACGATACCGAGACCTGGCTGGATGTTTGCGTCGCCAGCTTTGAAGGCGTCGATCGCCCGATTCTGGCGGTCGCTCCGGGTTGGGTCCGGGTTGGCCACATACCAGTCGCCCATCGCCGCCGTCATCGAACGGTCTGTCAGAACCACCGGCGCAGTCTTGAGGGCGTGGTCAAGCAGCGACCGGAAGCGCTCGTCACCAATTGCCGGTTCGAGGCGCGATTGATCGTCCGCCACCACGAGCACACCACCGGCGCCGGCGAGCTGCCGCTGCACCGGACCGTTCCACTGTGACTCGTCGCCATAGACCAGCGTTTTGATCTCACCAGTCCAGCCGGCCTCGCGCAGCCCTTCGCTGTACTCAACAACGAGATTCTGCCCAATTGCAGGGTTGCCGTCGGCCGAGACCAGCACGATCGGACGGTTTCCGTTGACACGATTCAGGAAATCAGCCATAGCCGGTCCCTGCCAGTCATACGAGAGATCGCCACCGAGCATCAGTGTCGCCCTGCCCGGCGCGCGCAGAAGATCGGCGCTCCAACTCTGGGCGTTCAGCGCCAGAGCATTGCCGTCCAGGAATGGTGTGCGGGTTGGGACATCGTAGGAGACGTTGTCTCCGGCAGCCATCACGTGGCTGCGCACATTGCGGGCGGAGAGCGTTTCGCGCTCGCCAACCCACTCGAAGGTCGTATTGGCCGTCTCACCATCGAGAATGGTGACCGATGTGTTGCCGAAGACGTTCTCGAGCAGCGTCTCGTTGGTGAGTGTCACCGCCGTGTCCACATCAACGCCAACACCAAGCTTGCTCGCCCCGCCGAACTGCTCGTCGGATTGCGCCGTGACGTTCAGCAAACGGGTGAAGCGTCCACGCTGGTAGAAGTGCTGATCCCAGATGATCTCATCCGAGCTAAAGATCAGCCCGCGCAGCGTGGTGTCGTCGTTTTCCCACCAGATGGTGATCATCGGCCGCTCAAGCGCGTTGTACGGCCAGCCGGGTTGTGTGTAGCCGGCGATCATGTTTGTCGATTCAACCGCTGCGCCGGCGCTGGTGCCACCCACGATGACGCCGCGCTCGTAGGCGTCGGTCAGCGCAACTTCAGCCGGCGTTTCGAACAGCACTTCCATCGCGATGGTCTGATCGCCGCCGAGAATGAAGACGCCGTCGGTCTCTTCGTCATACAGCGCGTTGCTGTTGGCCGGTTCCATAGCCTCGTCGCGGTCGAAGAGCATGAGCAGCGTCGCGTTGCAACTGATCTCGATCGTGACGATCAGGTTGCAGGCGTCTTCGACCTGTTGTGTTCGCTCTTCGGCCAGGACGATATTTCTGGAACGGACGACAGGGTCTTTGCTATCGCCGTATGTGGACGGGACAACGTAGATATCGACAGTCTCGCCGGTGGCATTATCCGCCACGACCCGTGAGAAGCCTTGCAGCGTCGCGTCACTATAGCCCCCGCCGATCGGTACCAGGGCCCGGTTCTCTTGCTGGGCCGCGCTTAACAGCGGGAACAGCAGGGTCAGTAATGCGACGATGATTGCCGGTCCAACGGTTCTCCTGAATCGTCTTCGGCTGGACAGTGATTCCATGGAACTCCCTTTCCTGTTCCCTCGCGTACACGGAGAGACAGAGATACCCACCGACCTCAGCAGCCGGCAGGCGCAAATTGTGGATGTCTCCATAGTAAAGGAAATGCTGAAGCCACGTCAGTTACCGATAGTTAGCCAAAGTCAAGCAATTCTTCCAGAAAGCCGCGGCGGGTGGTGCGTTTCTGGCCAGGATCCTCGTCGTCCAGGGTTGTTTCAGAGGGTTCAGCGGCGGCGTGGTAGTCGCTCTCAGCCTGGAGAAGGCGCTCCAGTTCGCCCCGGTCGAAAAACAGGCCGCCGCAGCCAGTGCAACGGTCCACGACGACACCGCTGCGCTCAACCCGGCGCATGGCTGAAAAACATTTCGGGCATTCAATCGTTGG
>JACCZH010000552.1 GCA_013696045.1 Chloroflexia bacterium | reverse complement strand
GCAGGAACTCGCCCGGGTCAGGGTGGGATAATGTCCTTGGCCACAGAAGCTCGAAGGTTGCGAACCTCCTGCCAGTCACGATCGGATCGAGGGTCCGGCAAACGGTTTCTACTTCAGGTAGCTCAGGCACACTATTTCCCTGGAATACTTAGCCGGCAACAACTGACCGATCTCGATAGGCCTCGGGCCGGCGGTTTGCGAGCGACGGGAGCTGTTGTCGTAGCTTGTTCAAGTACTCGAAATCGAGATCCGCTACGACTATACCTTCAGTGTCCGGGGCTTGGACTATGACTGTCCCCCAGGGATCAATGATCACGGAATGACCGTAGCACGTGGAGTCGTTGGGTTGGTGTTTGCCAATCTGTCCGGGCGCAATGACATACGCCTGGTTTTCAATCGCGCGAGCCCGTAAGAGGACGATCCAGTGATCTTTACCGGTGAACATCGTGAAGGCCGCGGGCACGAGCAACATCTCGGCACCGGCGAGGGCCAGCATGCGATAGAGCTCCGGAAAGCGCAGGTCGTAGCATATGCTCAATCCTGCAAGATGACCATCAATTTCAGCCGTTGCGATATCGTTGCCTGGCAGAATCGTCGCTGACTCGTTTGCACTGACATTGTCGGAAATATCAATGTCGAACAGGTGGATCTTTCGGTAGCGGGCCAGGATATCTCCCATAGGGCCGAACAGGACTGATGTGTTGTAAAACTTCGCCGGATCGCCTGATGTTTCATGGATCGATCCCCCAAGCACATAGATTCCATGCTGGCGCGCTTTGGCTGCGAAGCGATCGGTGGCCGGTCCAGGTATGGATTCCGCGATCGACGCGTGATCCTCGTTCGGACCCAGGAATGACACATATTCAGGCAACGCAACCAGTCGCGCTCCGCGTTCGGCGGCCTTGTCGATCATCCTTTCCGCTTTCGTGAGATTCGCGTCTTTATCGTGCCGGCTATTCATCTGAACGACGGCGACACGTAACTGGTCTGCCACGCTAGGTTTCCTCTCATCGGTCTCGATTGTGGACTCTGCTCATCATCCGACGGTATCAAACGGGATGCACTGGCAAATATACGCGACAATCGATCAAATTGACCCTGAGAACATCAGAGTTTATACTGACGTAGCCGATTATGCTCGGAAACGGATACCTCGACTGACCGATAAACACCGGTCGACACGCATTTGGATGATGCTCGCTTGACTGAATCACTTTCTGATCACATTTTCTCTGATATGAAGACTGCCATGCGCAGCGGTGACACCGAACGGCGCGACGTCCTCCGTTATCTGCGTTCTGTGCTTGGAAACAAAGAGATCGAGCTGCGCCGGCCGCTTAGGGACGACGAGGTTATCGTAGTTATTCAGACTCAGATCAAACAACGCTCTGACGCTGCCGAGTTGTTTCGTCAGGGCAACCGGGAGGATCTGGCGGTCAACGAGGAACGACAGATCGTGGTCCTTAATGATTATTTTCCGGAACAGTTGTCGGAAGACGATCTTGTTCAAATTGTGCGCGCAGCGGCTGAGGACCTCGGGGTGAGCGGTCCGTCCGATATGAGCAAGTTGATGCCGCGTCTCATGAGCGATGTCCAGGGTCGCGCCGATGGCCGGACGTTAAGCCGGCTCGCGCGCGAAGAATTGGCCCGCAGGGACGGTGGGGCCGATTAGAGCTTCCTTCGTGGCAAATGCATCGTCTTTGTGTGCCGGGATGGGCTATGAGTGAACTCGATTCTGATCAGCCAACACAGCAACTGGAAACGGCACGCCATCAACCGTCGCGGCTGAAGAGGGTGTCACAAGCTCTGCGCGATGTGCGATTCCCAAACCTTGCCAAGCTGGGCCTCTTCGCAGTGGTTACCCTGTTCGTGACCGTCGCGATGGTTGCCATCAGCTGGACTCCTCGGCCCGACCCTCTGGCTCCGGGAGACATTGCGCGTGAAACCTACAAGGCCCCGTTTTCAACCTCGTATGTCAGCACCATCCGAACTGAAAATCTGCGTCAAGAGGCGCACGACAATGTCGGCAATATTGTGCAGACCCACGACGAGTCGATTCGCGGAAAACAGGTGCTGGACGCGGAGAAGTTACTCTCGAACATTGATGAGATTCGCGACGGACCGGCCACTGAGACAGACAAAATCACACAGGTTTTTGAGCTTGCCGAGAACATCACGCGGGACGACGCGACCCGCATCGTGCAATTGGACCGCTCTTCCTGGGAAACGGTAACAGTTGAGGTTCGCCGGGTTATTGATTCTGTTATGACAGAGGATATTCGCACTGACGAAGTGGCCGCTGTGCGCGATGACCTGTCGTTACGCGTCTCCGCCCGCCTCACCGCTATTGAGCAGGCGGTTACCGTTAGTATCGCGGAGCTGTATATTCGGCCAAACGTCTTTATCGACGATCGCGCTACCGAAGCAACTCGACAGGAAGCGGCAATCGCCGTGGACCCGGTGATCGTGTCAGTCCAGTCTGGACAGGCGATTGTGCGCGACGGAGATATCGTGTCGAGCACAGATGTTGAGACGTTGCAAGAGCTGGGCATCTTTGCAAGCTCCAATGACGGATGGGTGCGGCTCGGTAAGTCCGGATTGATGGCTGTGCTTACACTGCTACTGGTCGGATATTTATACGCTTTTAGCCGGCAGGTGTGGGAGGGCCGCCAGCTCATATTGTTGGCGATCGTGCTGCTGACACCTGTTCTTGGCGCCCGTTTTATTCTGCCGAATGAAGACGTTCAGTACATGTTCCCCGCGGCCATGTCGGCCATGCTCGTTGCGATCCTGTTGAATTTCCAGCTGGCGGTGGTCATCTCGATCGTGTTGGCCTTCTATCTGGGCATCGTGACCGAACTGTCCTTCGAACTGACAGCCGTCTATTTCATCGGCGCCGTTGTCGGTGCATTTGTGATCTATCGGGCGGAGCGCACAATCACGTTCATCTGGGCTGGAGTCGCCGTTGCTGCCTCCACGTTCGCGGTTGCGCTGTGCTTCAGATCGTTGGCCGGTCCGGTCAGTTCGGGCGAGGTTGGGGTGCTGCTGGCGCAGACGAGTATCGCCGGCGCATTAGGGGCATCGGTGACGTTCTTGTCGTTCAGCGTCCTGGGATCCCTCTTTGGGATCACCACTCACCTTCAACTTCTCGACTTGTTACGTCCGAACCAGCCGCTCCTGAACCGCTTAGCGCGCGAGGCGCCGGGAACATATCACCACTCAATTATCGTTAGCAACCTCGCTGAAAGCGCCGTCACGATCGTGGGCGGCGACGCGCTGCTGGCTCGCGTCTCGGTTTTGTATCACGACATCGGTAAATTGGAGCATCCGACCTTTTTCATAGAGAATCAGGCGAATCTTGGAAACGTTCACGATCAGCTCGATCCGCGGGTGAGCGCGCGGGTCATCTTTGACCATGTGTCTGACGGCGTCGTGCTTGCCAAGAAGGCTCACCTTCCCAAGCCGATGATCGACATCATTCAGCAGCATCACGGCACCACGCTCGTCCAATATTTCTACACTAAGGCATTGAGCAATGGACTGAACGTCTCCGAGGAAGAGTTCCGCTATTCCGGGCCAAGACCTCAGACAAAGGAAGCCGCGATCGTGATGCTCGCAGACTCGGTGGAGGCGGCGGTGCGGTCAATGGCGCAAAGCGGACGGTTGTTTGATCAGGCGGAGGCGGGAGATCGGCGCAGTGAATCGCAGCGCCTGCGTGAGTTCGTACAGAGCATTATCGACGCGCGTGTAACCGATGGACAACTCAGTGAGTGTGACTTAACGCTTAGAGATATTGATGAAATTCGCACGGCATTCGTTCAGATCCTCGAGGGTATATACCACCCCAGGGTTGAGTACCCGGCAATATTGAAACCCTCCGCAATCGACCCGGCTCCTGCTCCCGTGACCGGGTAGATGCCACATGTTGAAGATCCTATTTGCAGGAAACGAACCGCGAGCGGCCGCCCATCTGTGCGACATTGAGACCGTGTTGATGGAGTCATTCCCGCTGATTGATAATCGTCCAGAGGGCGAGTGGTCCGTAACTGTTCTCCTGACAGGCAGCGAGGAGATTTCCCATCTTCACGGGAGATTTTTTGGCGACGCTTCCGATACTGACGTCATGTCGTTTCCTTCAGGTGACGACCCTCATGACGATGGAGGCTATTTGGGCGATATTGCCATCTCACTGGACGTCGCGACGGCTCAGGCCCAGCTGGAGCGTCATTCGCTCGGACGCGAGCTGTCGTATCTCGCCTTGCATGGAC
Source organism: Chloroflexia bacterium (assembly GCA_013696045.1). Classification (GTDB taxonomy): domain Bacteria; phylum Chloroflexota; class Chloroflexia; order Thermomicrobiales; family CFX8; genus JACCZH01. The sequence goes on along the minus strand of JACCZH010000552.1, from coordinate 2,496 downwards.
TCTTGCATCTGCTTGGCTATCGGGACGAGGACGAAATGGAACGTGCTGCGATGCTTGAGTTCCAGGATGCCTTGTTTGCGGCATGGAAACACAAAATGGCTGGGCTCGATTGACTAAACGTCCTTCGGTTTCATTAATAGCCACGGTAAAGAACGAGCGTCCAACGCTTGACGCATGGCTTGCTGGAATAGAAAATCAGAGCCAACCACCGGATGAGATTGTCATTGTTGACGGCGGCTCGCTGGACGGCACGTGGGAGACGTTGTCCCAATGGCGCGCTCCCTGCGATCTTGTGTTGCTGCGAGTTGCGGGTGCGTCGATCTCCTTTGGGCGGAACCTTGCGATGAGCAAAGCAAGCTCCGACGTGATCGCGATTACCGACGCCGGAACGGTGGCCGACACCAATTGGCTGGAGAAGCTAACCGGGCCGTTCGTGAACGCAGCGGTAGACGTTTCCGCGGGATTCTTTCGTCCGGCGGTTGCGGGAGCCTGGCAGCGAAGTCTGGCGGCCACCACACTTCCGGACAGCGACGAGATTCAGGTGGCGACGTTTCTGCCATCCAGCAGGAGCGTCGCTATCCGCTCAAGCTGGGTGCAACGGGGATTTGAGTACCCAGAATGGCTGGATTATTGCGAAGATCTTGTCTGGGATCTGCAGTTAAAACGCGGAGGCGCGCGGTTCGTGCTTTCGCAAGACGCGGTGGTCGACTTTGCTGTGCGATCTGACTGGCTTTCGTTCTGGCGACAGTATTTCCGATACGCGCGCGGGGACGGAAAATCTGGCTTGTTCGCGAAACGGCACGCTATTCGGTATATCAGCTACATTATTGGTGGAGTTGTGGCCGTGCGCGCCAGGAAGCTCGAGCTTGCGATGGGTGCGGTTCTTGGCTGCGCCTACGTCTATAAACCTGTGGTACGTCTTTCCCGGCGTGACCGTCTAGCCGGCGTCCGGTCTCTAGAAACCCTGGGGGCGTTCTTGCTGATTCCAGCGCATCTGCTCATCGGTGACGTTGCGAAGATGGTGGGGTATCCGGTCGGGCTTGTCTGGCGATGGAAGCGTTTCGGAGCCGTCGGGCCGTGGACAAGCTGGCGCCGAATCAGGCCGGATGGCTCGATCTGGCATCCAAGATCGACAGCCGCAGAAACTCCGCCGCAAGAAGTGTAGCCCTGCGGCGCACTTCAGCCGGGGCCGCGGCGACTTTGTGCTCGACCTCTGAAATTCCGCGCGACGTGGCGACGGCGATGCCGATGCGTGCATCATGTCGTCCGATGTTGTCCGGAGGTCCAAGATTGGCTGCGATCCCCAATGAGTAACTCGTGTCACCGTTTGAGGCCATAGCGTTAGCGCAATGGCGAGCGAGTTCGACGATGTTCTCGGCTTTGAAATGCTCATTCGCGGTGTTGTGCGATGTAACCCGGCCATCAACGATGGCCTGCGACACCAAGTCGTCTGACATGAGGAGAGCGATAACTTGTCCGCTGGTACCGGCTTCCCAGATCGCTAGAGTGTCACCTGCCTCGACCAGCGGTGAAAGCACCGCGTGGGGAAGAGAATCGTCAAGATATCCGTAGACATAGTGACCGAGAGCCTCGCGGATGTCAGCCTCGGCCCGATCAACGGCGCCCTGTGCCTCGTTTCGTTGTTCCGACGACGCATGGATTCGGATATGTACGCCGTCGTTCTTGGCATAGGTCGCGACGGTTGGATAGCCACGCTCGATAATGTCACGCAATTCCTGCTCGGCGGCGGACTCTCCAATGCCAATTGTTTTGAGCGTCTGTGTGACGATAGATTGCTGTGGCATCGAATCTGCCAGACGGGGCGCTGCCTCGTTGCGCCACATCGGCATCATCTCGCGCGGGACGCCAGGCATTGAAACGACAAACTTTCCATTGTGGCGCACTAACCATCCAGGGGCTGTCCCGTTGGGATTTGGCAGGATATCCGCTGATGGAATCGTCCAGGCCTGCTTCTCGTTGCGTTCGGGCATGACAGCTCCGCGTCGCGTGAAGAAGTCGCGCACTGTTTCAAGGGCGACGGGATCAATTTCCGGCTTTTCGCGACATACGTCCGCGATAGCCTCGCGGGTGAGATCGTCTGCAGTCGGACCAATGCCACCAGTGGTGACGACCAGGTCCGAGTCATCGAGTGCCCGCTCCAGGGCGAGGGTAAGACGTTCAAGGCTGTCCCCCACCTGGAAGACCCCGACGACCTCGATACCGAGCGTTCCTAGCTCCTGCGCCAGGAAAGTGACGTTCGTGTCGGTAAGGAAACCCTGCAGGAGTTCCGAGCCAATAGACAGGAGCGTAGCTTTCATCTGAACATCCTTCTGTCAGGCGGGCGAGTCGAAAGCTAATATCGCATGCTGGCTGGTTGAGTAACGCATACAAAAAGACGGGCCGCGCGGCCCGCCTTCGTCTCGTACCCACGGAGGGACTCGAACCCCCAACCCCTTGTTCCGAAGACAAGTACTCTATCCGTTGAGCTACGTGGGC
>JACCZH010000551.1 GCA_013696045.1 Chloroflexia bacterium | reverse complement strand
GCCGTGCACAGACTGTCGACTCCGCCAGATAACAGCACCACCGTGTCTGGCGATTCGAGCAGCTCCTGATCATGAAGCTCCAATGGAATCTGTCGCACCGTGCTTCGTGAGGTGCTGAAGTGAAACTCCCACTCATCCTCCGTAAGAAACGCCAGTACGCCTCGTAGCTTGGATTGCAGTTCCTGGCGAGACCAGTACTCCGGGTCTGCAACCGGAATGCAGAGTGTCAGGTGCCGCCGCCACCTCCTGGCGTACACGTCCGTTTCCGTGCCACGCGAGACCAACTGGTCAGCTGCGTAGACGTACGACGCAATCTGAACGAGATCCGTAGCTCGAGTTCCGGCAATAACCGAAAGAACAGTGGCTGCCAGGCTCTGGGCGCGGAAATTGATGTCCGGCGTATCTCCAGACGATCGAATGACGTCGCGGTGAGACCAGCGCTGGGCGTCGACATCGGGCGGGACAGTCGCTTCGTCGCAAATGAACAGGGCGCGAGTGTCGGTCATGGGCGAGACTGCCTTAGCTCTGACCGAAGCTTGCGCAGTGCGACTGCGACAAAGCCTTCAACTTCCTGGCGGCTTATTTGTCCTCCAGATTCCCAGTTGTGCTTGCTGTACCACTCGCCGGCGAAATCTTCGACGATGCGGGCTGACTCGCGAGTGAACCGGTCGAGTGCCTGGGCAAATGCCTGACTCTCCTCGATGCTGACCAGATCATGGCCAGGACCGACATTATTGGAGAGCTCCTTCTCCACGAAGAAGCGCATCGTCCTGGCCAAATAGTCGCCGAAGAAGCGCCGAGCAAGCTGACCGAACTGCCCTGGAGTGGAGTGGGCGCGGATTGCATGCTGCACGTCATCGACCGAACTTCCGAAGAGCGAGCGGCCATGATGGCCCATGGTCTCTGAAAGGACGCTCCGCAATGCCAGGGATGCGATCTCGCCGAAGGGGCCTGATTCAAGGTTGCCCGCGATATCGAGGCGCACTTCGTCGTTGACTTGTGCGATGTAGCCGAGCGCGGAGCCATTGACCGGGACGGGTAGTTCGAGCCGCTGAAGCGCGGCGGCGAAATCGTCCTCTCGAGACGCGGCAGCCAGGCGAGTAAGCAGCCAGAAACAGTGAACGAGTGAAGGATCGTTGGAGAGTTGCTGTAAACGCGCGTTGGACGCTGAAACCACCGCTCGGGCGACTGCGGGAACGTCCGCAGGGGAACTGTCAATGAGGGCGACAACACTTTGCCAGCCGAGCGTTTTCGGGAGTCGTCCCAACCGTGTGTGCCCCATACGCTCCCTACCCCGAGTCTTACGAGCAGTTGCCATCAAGATGGACTGGCGCTTTGCGCATGAGATTCCCGCGGACTCGCCAGCGCGGCAGCACTACCAACTTACCAGTCCATTGGGATACTAATGTCGCATGAGCCTGTCACGCTTACAACAGTACTTTTGTAGGCGAAATCTCAGCTTCCACGCGTCCGGCTGATCGCGACAACCGGGGGCAACTTCAGATCACGACACCGGAACTGCAGATCACGGCTTAGTAGTAGGTTTCTTCATCCATTGCTTGCTGCACTCCTCTTCTCTCGATCAAACACGTTGCTGGCGCGCGTGCACGCCTGCCGAACAGGCTAATGCGACGGCCGCTGCCACACGAAGGATAGTCTCTTAATGTCGCACGCTTTCGTGGTGGATCTTACAGATCACAACCACGTTCGTCACTAGGCTGCGGATAGAACGGTACATCCTTTGTGGAGGCCGGCGTGAAAACACGGCAGAGCATACCGGCCGGGTGGGCGAACAACGAAAGGACCAGCCATGCGACATGCACAGCGTACGTTAAGCCGGCGGCATTTCCTTGGGGTATCGGCAGCAACCGGCGCCACATTCCTGCTTGCCGCCTGCGGAGACGACGACGAAGATACCCCGGCTACTGCACCGGCGGCACAGGCAGCTACGGAACCGACCAATACTCCGCAACCGGCGGAACCAACCGAGGTTGCCGATGAAGCAACAGAAGAACCAGATGCCACCGCGACCGTTGCAGAGCCGGACCCTACGCCGACTGAGCCTGTAGCAGACGCAACGCCGAGCGCCGCTGCAGAAGACGCGACAGCAACACCAGGTGAGGGAACGTCCGACGACGAAGTCCAGGTACTGGTCGCTGACGTGCTTGATTACGAACTGGATGCAAATGGCCGCTGGGACGGCCCGTTCGGGTCAGTAACGTTGCAGATGCACAGCGGGCACGTCGACGACCTTGATGTCATGTTCATCCGCACCGACGCGTCAGACCGTGAATTTGCCGAGCAGGAGGGCCTGGTCTGGGTGCCGCTGATGGCCGGCGCGCTGCAGGCCGAGGGCAGCTATGCTCACCTCTACCTGTTTGAAAGTGGCGCCGAGGGACAGGGCGCTGTGTTAACCACCACGCCCGGACAGGACGACTACACACCTGCGTTCCGCGTACATCATGTGCGGTTCAGTGGTGACCCCGAGTTGCTCACGTCGGAAGCAGCGATTCTCGAGGCGTCCGGCAACGGCGACGTTGACATCGAAGAGACTGACATCATCGTGAACTACCCCTTCATCCGTTGGGGCGACGACGGCTTGCCGGTGGATCCCGACCTGATGGAACCGCTTGGCCCAGGGCCGCTTGTCGAAGAGCCGGACATGGAGGCCATGACCTGTACATTCAAGCTCCATGAGTGCTTCCCCGGCAGTCGCTACATCGTCACCGACACGTCCGCCGTCCCGATGGCGCCGATGATGGGCGTCGTTGGCTCCGGGGCCACCGAGGCGCTACGTGACGTCCGGGCAGTGGCGCCAATCACGATCTTCGTCAACGGTCTTGCCGGTCCCGGTGTCATGGGATTCCAGCCGGCCGTCTTCAACGAGAGTGCCGGCCACCCGGCCTGGAGCCCGTTCTGGGACCACTTCGCGGCGGAATGGGCAGATCCCGACGCGGCGGTTGTCGTACGCAGCCAGCGCGAACTTGACGACTTGGTAGCTTCCGGAGACCTTATCCTGTACAACGGCTTGCCGGACACCCACCCGATGGGGTTCATCGTGAACTGTCCGGCTCCGATTCTCGCTCCGAACGAATATGAGCCATAGGCGAACGACAGATTCGCTGGCTGGGACGTAGTACATTGATCGATGGCGTGATTGACTGAGGTGTAACCATGGGCATGGTGCTCAAAATCTATACCATGAGACACTGCCTTACTTGTGGCACCACACGTCAGGTTGCCGCCGAGATATCCGAGCGCTGCCCGTGGCTCGTCGTCGAACTGGTTCACCTTGACGATCCGGGCACGACGGCGCCGCCACAGGTGTTTAGCGTTCCGACCTATGTGCTGGATGGACGGGTGGTCGCGGTCGGCAACCCCTACGTTGAGCGTCTTGAGGCAATCGTCTGCCAGCCGTCGGCATCATAAGAACTACTGCAACCAGAAACGGACTCGCCATGAGCGCACCGACATCCAAGCTCACCTACCTGCAAACGGTCGATATCTTCCAGGACCTCTCACCGGTTCAGATGAAGGATGTCGAAGCGGCGGTGCCGATGTTCACCTGTGAACCGGGCCGCATCTTCTACCGGGCCGAGGAGCCGGCCGAGGTGCTCTTCATCCTCAAGAAGGGCGAAATCGTGCTCTCGCGGATCAACGAGGATGGCAAGCGGCTGATTACATCCACCCTCAAAGCCGGTACCGTGTTTGGGGAAATGCCACTCGTTGGTCAGCATATGCACTCAAGCCAGGCCGAGGCACTGACGGATTGTCTCATCTGTTCCATGAGCCGGCGCGACGTGCTGGAACTCATCGGAAGGTACCCGGTCATCGCTTTGCGCATTACCGAGGTACTGAGCGAACGGCTGCGAAATGCTGAAGAGCGGCTTGAAGAGATGGCGTTCCAGGGACTACGGGAACGGCTCGCGTCGCTTCTGCTGCGGCTGGCGAGCGAGACCGACTGGCGCGGCAATCCAGTCATCAGAGGCTTAACACACCAGCACCTGGCCGAGATTCTGGGCACCTACCGCGAAACCATCTCGACGACGCTGGCAGAGTTCAGGGCAAGTGGTTTGATCGAGGTAGGGCGCAAGCGGATTTCGCTGGTCGACCCGGCAGGGCTGCGCGAGATGATCGATCGCTAGACATCGCCGTGTTCCCATACTACCCACGCTCAGAGAGGCCGTATTCAATGCATGCACCAACACCAGCAGAGCAACGAGGCTGGATCGACCGCCTTTCGATCGTCGCCCTGATTGCTGCGGTTATCATCGGTGGCTACGTCGCCTATACCACTCGCCCCTGGGAGCGCTCGTCAGTGACCGATACACCGCTCGGCCTGGTCGGCGGCGGTGCAGACGCACCCAGGCCAGGCGAACAGGCGCCTGACTTCATCCTTGCGCGCGCTGATGGCTCGACGTTTCAGCTTTCTGACACAGGCGGACAGCCGGTGTTCCTGAACTTCTGGGCAACCTGGTGCACGTTCTGCATTCAGGAGATGCCGGACATGCAGCGTATTGCGGAAGAGTTCGAAGGGCAAGTCATTGTCGTCGGTTTGAATACCGGTGACTCGATCGAAGACGGAACCGGCTACACGGATCGCCTCGGCGTGTCCTATGAACTTGTGTACGACACGAATCTCGATGTCACAGAGGGTTACCGCGTGCGCGCGATGCCGACAAGCTACTTTATCTCCGCAAATGGGACAATCGTCGATGCCCACTTCGGATTTCTCACTTACGACGACATGCTGAGCAAAGTAAACGCTCTACTCGAACAGGATGGCTAGTCATGCATTCCATGCCCCGCAACATCGCGCTCGCAATTCCGTTCGTCCTGTTGGTTTTGATGGCGGCCCTGGCGTGGGCGACCAGAGACTCGTCGCTTGATGGACAATCCGACCAGGTTGCCGCAGCTACATTTCTAACCCCAACTGTCGGCCCAACCGGACACTTTTCCAGTGTGCAGGTGAGCGAGGACGGAACACGGCATCTGATCCCGCTCGATGCTATCCGGTCCGGCGGTCCGCCGAAAGACGGCATTCCATCCATCGATGCACCGAGGTTCGTCGGCTCGGAATCATGGAACGAACTCGGTTTCAGTGGAGACAACCTGGTGATCGGAGTTGAGGTCAACGGCATCCGCCGCGCCTACCCGTTTCAGGTCCTCGTCTGGCATGAGATCGTCAACGACGTCATCGACGGCAAGCCGTTGCTGATCACTTACTGCCCGCTTTGCGGCACCGGTATCGCATTCGAGCGGGAGATTGAGGGTGAGCCGGTGCAGTTTGGCGTTTCCGGGCAGCTCTATAACTCCGATCTGCTGATGTACGACCGCAAGACCGATTCATTCTGGTCGCAGATTACTGGGACGGCCGTTGTCGGGCCGCTGGCCGGGACAGTCCTGCCCTTCTACCCGAGCGAGATCATGACCTGGGATGACTGGCGTCAGACATATCCGGACTCAGCCGTCCTCTCGCCAGATACCGGGTTCAGCCGAGACTACAGCGTTGATCCGTACTCTGGCTACTACGCTGACGGCAACCTGTGGTTCCCGGTTTCCGGGCTGGATGCCCGACTTCCGGTCAAGGAGCGCGTGACCGGCATTGAGGTTGAGGGCGCGGCGTTCGGGGCCTATCCGGATGAAGCCGTTGTCGAACATGGTCCGGTCAACGATCAGGTCGGAGACACACCGGTGCTCGTCGTCGCGGATCCAACGACCGGAAATACGATCCGGGTCTTTGAGCGACGGGTTGGAAACCAGACGCTGGAGTTCAGCATGTCCGACGGTGGAACGTTCCTACTTGACGGCGCGACGCAGAGTCAGTGGTCCTTCAACGGGCAGGCGACGGACGGCGAGCTCGCCGGCAACCAGCTCACCGAGATCATTCCAGTCAAGGGCTTCTGGTTTGCCTGGTTTGCCTTCCACCAGGAC
>JACCZH010000519.1 GCA_013696045.1 Chloroflexia bacterium | reverse complement strand
GAGTTTGGCGACTTTGCTTTCGTGCATCCAGAGGTCGCCCCAACGCGCTACCTCCGGCTAGTGGCTGAGGCTATTGCGCACGGCGTCGGCCAGATCGCCGTCGGATGCCTCTGAGAGATCAACTGCTTCATAAACTGGTTCCGTTTCGGGCTCAACCGCGTCGGCTAACGCAAGCTCTTCGGCTGCATCTTGGCGTTCGACCACAGCCTCCAGGGCTGCCTCAAATCCCTGATCCGCTTCGTCTGGACCGACGTCCGGATAGACACCGCGAGCCTGCGCGTCTTTGAGTGCTGCCGCAACGGCTGCCTGCCACGAGTCGGGCGCAAACTGTTGCTCCTCGACATCTTCGATGGTGTCTTCGCTATCTGTCACCCCACTACGCATAGCGGAACGTCTCGGCTTCACCGGCTCGCGACGTGGTTCAGGTGTAGCGAAACGGGATCGCAGGGTGTTTTGATCGGCGCCAGGCTCAGTAATTGCAACGGGCGGGCGTCCGAGCTTCGTTGTGATGAACAAAATGTCGTCACCGCGCTCTTCTCGCTGGAATATTTCTGGATTCGCGGTAAGTGCGGCGTCGACCTTCTTGTCCCAATTCTTACCGCCCTCAGTGGAGTCAAGAAATTGACTCAATTGTTCCAGCGTCAAGAGAATTGGCTGCCGGTCAGGAAAGAAGGCAGCGCGCGCGCTAAACACCGGAAACAGACGCCGAGCCAGTTCCTGTTCTGCTTTGCTGCCTGAGAAGGTTGGCGCTACGCCGGTTTTTTGGGTGTCCATGAAGCCCACTGTCCTCCGTTTGTTGAGAATACTGACACGATACGCGCCGCACGAGCAATCGATGTCATGCTACGGAAACTGCATGAATCGCCGGCTGCTAACTCTTGAGGGCAGTTACAAGCTCGGTCGTCGGAACAGGTGTGCTGGACTTCTCCAGCAGGCTAATGAGTATCTTAATCTGATCCTGTGTTAACGTCAGCGCCATTGGTGTGTTCTCCATCCATACTGCAACACGCAATTTTACACTAAAATGCCGGAAAATATCAGGAACTTGCCTCGGCGGATTCGAACGCAAGGGATATCGCGCCGATAAGCGCCGCGTCGGCGGCAAGGTCGCTCGGTGCGACATTGACCCGGCGCGCGGCCGCCTCAAAGGCGTATTGACGAATTTTGGCGCGAACAGCGGCAACAAAGGGCGCCCCTATCTCCAGCGCATAGCCTCCCAGCACCACTGTGTCCGAGTTGAGTGCGGTGATGAGGTTGGCGAGCGCTAGCCCGACGACTTGAACGGTTTCATCGACAACCGCCGTCGCGTCATCATCGGTTCCGTAAGCGGCAAAGATGCGCCGCAGTGTTACACCAGGGCTGGCGAGCCAGCGAGCAGTCTCAGGCGGCGTTGCGCGTATAAGCCGTTCGCGCATTCGTTCAACTATGGCTGTCTCGGATGCATAGGCTTCGAGATGGCCGGGTTTTCCACATGAACAACGAGGTCCATCGGTGGAGACGGCCATATGGCCGAGCTCTCCGGCGGTCATCGATGTACCGTGCACGATCCTTCCATCGACGATGATCGCGCCGCCGATGCCGATACCCAGTTGAAGATAGATCATGTTGCGCGAGCCGCGCCCCGAGCCGTAACGCAACTCCCCCACCGCGGCCGAGCGGGCGTCGTTCTCAACGCGAACGGGAATGCCAAAACGTTCTTCAACCACACCCGCCATTGGGAAATGGTCGAACCCCGGAGTGCGGTGTGAACGAATGATCAATCCCCGATTGGTATCAACCGGACCGCCGAATGCGATTCCAATACCGGCAATGTCGTTTATCCTGATATGCCGGCGGTCAAGCAGCTGGTCTATCAACTGACAAATGCCGTCCACCGTCGCGAGCGGACTCTCTGATTGGTCGATCGCATGAATGGAATCCAGGATATGGCCCTTGTCGTCGCCGATGACAGCGCGTAGACCGCGACTGCCGATCTCAGCGCCAATAGCCAGGTTCGAGCTTGAAGAATCAGGGATGTTGCCAGTGGTCACCGACGTTTTTGTCCTTGTGCGCGGCCCGGAGGCAAGCCAATCCCCATGAGTGTGTGGCAAGGATGCGAGACCCGAAGCTCGATTGTAGCAGCTTACACCTTTGCTCGCGCTGCCATTGTCGATGAGGGTACGCCATGTTAGACTATTGCACGGTGAAAGCCACAGCATTCCCCGATAGCTCAATTGGTAGAGCGCCGGACTGTTAATCCGTAGGTTCCTGGTTCGAGTCCAGGTCGGGGAGCCATCTGGCGATAATCGGTAGAATGCATAAACTCGTACAATGACTTCCAAAAGTTGGGAGTTTTTTTGTGCCTACTGTGCGATACCGCAGCCTGATTCCGGCGCCGGCCGAAGAGTTATTTGACTGGCATGCGCGCCTTGGCGCTTTCGAACGGTTGGTCCCGCCGTGGCAAAAGGTCGAGATTGTTTTCCGCGACGGTAGTATTCGTGACGGCGACCGGCTTGGAATGGATCTCAAAGCGGGACCTTTCCGCAAACGCTGGTTGGCGCTGCACAGTGACTTCGTGGAAGGGGAGCAGTTCCGCGATACTCAGGTTGAGGGCCCATTTCGCCGGTGGATCCACACGCATCGTGTTCACCCGGCCGGCGCTGCAGCGAGTGTCCTTGACGATGAGGTCGAGTATGAGTTGCCGGGCGGCACGCCGGCCGCGATGCTCGGCACAACCACAGCTTCACAGCAGATTCGACGCATGTTTCGATTCCGCCACCTGCGAACGCGCAACGACTTGCTGCGGCATGAGATGTATCGCGACCGAGAGCGAATCCAAGTAACCATCGTAGGTTCGGGACATCTGGTTGCCCAGCTTGGCGCGTTGCTTACAGGCGGTGGCCACACGGTTGTCGAGAACGGTCAGGCTGACTTTGTGGTGGATCTCTCTCACCTTTCCGGAGAGAATCCCGTCAGCCGAGTTGATGTTGGATCCGGCGCCATGTGGATCTCGGTTCTTCCCTTGTCGTCTGATTCCTTCAGCGCACTCCGCTTCCCTCGGCACATGACAATCTGGACGCCGGCCATTGTTGGTGTGGGATCCTCTAACCCATTATCCAGAGCCGCCATGTCGTTCCAGAACAACTTCAGGGGGGTTGAAAATGACACGAAGATTCACTGGCTGGCCGAAGATGATTTGCTCGGCGTGATCCATGAAGTCATGATGGAACGTGATTTGTTCGAGGACGTCATGGCACGTGCTCCGACCCTGGCATTTGCCAGGGAGGTCCAGAAAGCAACCGGCCACACCCCGTTCGACGGCGAGACGGCTGTGCCAGAAGCTGGATTCCACTATCTGTATCCAACTTTTGACAACGCTGTTGCGGCGATGAACGGGCGCCTCTGACCTTCCTGTTACCATGAAACGATGAATGCTAAGAACCGGCCTAGCTCCCTTCAAGTAGCCGTTCTCGCCGCTCTACTGGCTTTGTGTTCCGCCGCAGCCGCCCTCGGTTCCGCTTTCACTATGTCGGCAATGGATGGCTGGTATCAGGATCTTCGACAACCGGAATGGAATCCTCCGGTTTGGGTATTTGGACCTGTCTGGACTGTGCTGCATGCAGGCATGGCTATTGCCGCCTGGCTTGTATGGCGCAAACGCGGTTGGGGCGGGGCGAGCCGTGCATTGTCGGTTATCGGACTACAGTTGGCACTGAATGTGCTCTGGACGGCTTTCTTTTTCGGCGAAGGCGGCTGGGCTGGGCGCAATTGAGATCGTGATCGTATTTCTGTGGCTGGCAATCACAGGCACGATTTTGCTCTACTGGCCGGTCAGCCGTGTGG
>JACCZH010000513.1 GCA_013696045.1 Chloroflexia bacterium | reverse complement strand
TAAACATCACCGGCCAGCAGGTCGCCCTTGGGCCGCTGTGCCGGGAATTGATCCCTCTTTATCAACACTGGTTCAATAACTTTGAGCTGTTGAGAACGCTCGACCGCCACCTCAAACCGGTTTCGCTCGACCAGGTTGAAGAGTGGTTTGAACGGCGCGCCAAACCCGCACACATCGGCTCAGTCGTCGTGTTTACCATCTATGAATGCGCTACCTGGAAGCCAATTGGCAACACCGCCCTCGAAAACGTCAACCTGCGTGACCGTACAGCCGAGTTTGGCGTTTTCATTGGAGAGACCGATCTCCAGGGGCACGGATATGGCACCGAGGCAACGCATCTCATGCTGGATTATGCGTTCACCGGGCTCGGCCTGCAGAACATCATGCTGCGAGTATGGGAGTACAATTTCGCCGGGATACGAGTGTATGAAAAAGCAGGCTTCAGTGAGTTTGGACGCCGGACGAAAGCGCATATGATGAACGGTCAGTGGTGGGACGAGATCTATATGGAAGCACTCTCGGATGAGTTCGAGAGTCCGGTGCTCGACACGATCTTCGATTCCGAGGCAGACATACGCTAAAGCTCTTCCGCACCCGTTCCCGTCCGCGATGATGTTAACGAAGCTCAGGGTAGACATCAGATTCAACGCCGGGGGATTGGGTGCAACGATGAAGATATTTCTGGTGTTCGCCGTTATGCTGCTGCTCACTGCCTGTACCGCGGACAACACGTTGCCCGACCGGTCGAGCGCGCCCACACCGTCAGCAACAGGCGCCACACCAACCGGGGCCGCGACCGCGGAAGCTGCCGCGTCAACCTCCCCACCGGTTGACCCCACACCTGCTCCGCCAACCGCGACCGTCACGGTCGAACCAACGGCTACCATGACGCCAACAGCAACGCCGGAACCAACCGCAACGGTTCCGCCGACGGCCACACCCGAGCCGGTCACACCAACGCCCGAACCGGAGCCAACCTTTCAGCAGTTCAGCTTGCCCGAGGGCTCGCGTCCGCACGATGTCGCGCCGGGCACCGACGGCACGGTCTGGTACACCGCTCAAGGATCAGGTGCGGTCGGGCGGCTTGATCCCGCGTCTGGCACGATCACTGAAATCGCATTGGGAGCCGGGTCGGCTCCGCACGGCGTGATCGTCGGGCCGGACGACGCTGCCTGGATCACTGACGCCGGGTTAAACGCGATCGTGCGAATTGACCCTGGGACCGAAGAGGTTACCCGCTTTGCAATGCCAACCGGCCGCGACAATGTGAATCTCAACACCGCCACCTTTGATGGAAACGGCACGCTCTGGTTCACCGGACAGAATGGCGTGTATGGCAGTCTCAACTCGTTTAATGGCGAGGTCGTCGTGTATGACGCGCCAGAGGGCCGTGGACCATACGGCATCACCACAACTCCAGATGGCGACGTTTACTATGCTTCACTGGCCGGCAACCACATCGCCAGAATCGACATCGGAACCGGGGAAGCGACCGTGATCGAACCTCCAACGCAGGATCAGGGGGCGCGCCGTGTCTGGTCGGACTCACAGGAACGAATCTGGGTCAGTGAATGGTCCTCCGGGCAGGTGAGTGTCTACGATCCGGCGGACGAAAGCTGGCAACAGTGGCGTCTGCCGGGCGACAATCCACAGCCATACGCCGTCTACGTTGATGAGCGCGACATCGTCTGGCTTAGCGATTTCGGTAGCAACACGCTGGTAAGCTTTGATCCCGCCACCGAAACGTTCGAGAGTTACCCGCTACCCGGATCGCCATCAAACGTGCGGCAGATTCTCGGCCGTCCTGGCGAGATCTGGGGCGCCGAGTCGGGCGTGAACAGGCTGGTGGTGCTGCTGGCGCCTTAAGTGCCTTCCCTTTAGATGACCGCTAACCGCCGACGTCAAGCTCCCACAATAGATTGGCACACATGGATTCCCGCCCAACACCCATTCAACAACTGCGCGAGGATGTCCTCACCGGACGCATATCCCGGCGGAGCGTGATGAAGCGCGCCGCGGGAATGGGGCTGAGCGCGCCCGTTGTTGCCACACTGCTCGCGGCCTGTAGTGGACCGGAACGCCCGAACGAGGTGGCAGCACTCGCTCCCGAAACCGAGACTCCCATAGCAGCAACGCCAGAACCGTCCCCAGCGTCGGTGGAGCGTGCTATCGTATCGGCGGATCCGCCAGAAACGGCTGCCAGCGCGACGGCGGCGAGTAGTCCAACGTCAACAGTCGCGGCAGCAATGCCGACCGCTGAACCGAGCCCAACCACTGAACCAACGGCCGAAATTGCAAGCGAACGGAGCGACAGTTTGGCAGCCGGCTTTATTTACGACGAGCGCTATCTACAACACGATCCCGGCGCGTGGGTGTTACCGGGAACAGCCCAGACATTCCCGTTTTCCGAGCCCGTGTTGCATGCCTCTAACTACCGCCTGTGCCAGCGCACCAAGCAGCTCATTGATGTTACTGGCCTGAGCGAGCGCCTGGTCCACATTGCGCCTCGCAGCGCTGCGCTGGAAGATTTGACTGTCTTTCACGACGCCTCCTATGTTGAGCGAGTGCGCCAGATCTGCCGCAACGGTGGCGGCGAGGCAGGGGCCGGAGCGCCGGTGTCACCAGAGTCATACGATGCCGCGCTGCTAGCCGCTGGCGGCGGCATGGCTGGCGTAGACGCAGTCGCGTCAGGCGCCGCCCGCCGGGTGTTCGTCAACGCGCGTCCGCCCGGACATCACGCACTCAGAGACAAGGGCATGGGCTTTTGCGTTTTCAACAACGTTGCTGTGGCTGCCCGCTATGCGCAGCGCGTTTACGGTTATCAGCGGGTGATGATCGTCGACTGGGATGTCCACCACGGAAACGGTACACAGGACGCGTTCTACGACGATCCCAGCGTGTTGTTCGTCTCGCTGCATCAGGACCAACTCTTCCCGCCGGGATTGGGGGAGGTCGATCAGTCCGGATCGGGCGGCGGCACGGGATATACCGTGAACCTGCCACTGCCGCCCGGCAGCGGTGACGCCACGTATCTGGCCGCGTTTGACAGGATTATCCTGCCGATTGCCAACGAATTTCAGCCCGAGCTCGTGCTCATATCGGCCGGCCAGGACGCCAGCGCCATGGATGTTCTGGGCCGCATGGCGGTTACAACCGAGGGCTACCGGATGATGACCCAGCGCATGATTGATCTGGCGGAAACCCACGCCAGCGGCAGACTGGTGGCCTTGCAGGAAGGCGGCTATAGTGAGATTTACGCGCCATACTGCACGCTGGCGATTGTCGAAACCATGGCGGGCACGCGCACCAGCATCGCGGAACCGCTCACCCAGGAGCGAATGCTCACCCAGCCGCAGACGACCGGCATCGGTTCCGATGGCGATGCGGCACTGGCAGCCATCCGCGCCCAGCAGGCGCAATTTTGGACGTCAATGACCGGCTAGAAACAGAAAGGAACATCCCACAATGGCGGCAGCAAACACCGGCACGATGATTGAGTTTCCGGCCAACGGCGACAACGCGCCCGGCTACCTGGCCCGGCCGGAAGGTGACGGCCCCTTCCCGGGCGTGGTCGTCATTCAGGAGTGGTGGGGGCTGGACGACCACATCAAGGATGTAACCGAGCGCTTTGCGGCTGAAGGCTTCGTAGCGCTGGCGCGGGATCTCTACCGTGGCCAGATTGCCGCTGTACCAGACGACGCTCGCCGGCTCGCCATGGAGCTTGAGCGCGACCAGGCCATGCTGGATATTCAAGGCGCGGTGAATTATCTGCTCGTGCAGCCCATCGTCGAGCCGAAGCGGGCCGGAGTAATCGGCTTCTGCATGGGTGGCGGGCTCTCAATGATGATGTC
>JACCZH010000498.1 GCA_013696045.1 Chloroflexia bacterium | reverse complement strand
ATCTATGTGTACGCGGCTTACGGGATGTATCCTTGCCTCAACATCGTGTCGGAGCAGACCGGAGAGCCTGGCGCGGTGCTTGTGCGCGGAGTGTGGCTACATGCCGCGGAAAAACCGACATTGGGTCCAGGCAGGGTCGGTCGTCTCCTGAACGTCACACTCGCCGACAACGGTCAACTCTGTTGCGGTCCACGTTTTTACGTGAGCGACGACCGAAAAACGATGACCGTTGATGCCACGCCTCGCATAGGGATTACCCGTAGCGTCGACACACCGTGGAGATTCATCGCCCAACTGGATTGACGAGCTCGCCACACCATGACCATTCAACGTCTCACCGACGAAACCATTGGAAAGATTGCCGCCGGCGAGGTCATCGAGCGTCCGGCCGCGGTCGTTAAAGAGCTGATTGAGAACGCACTTGACGCCGGAGCGCGACGGATTGATGTGTCGCTCGTCGACGGTGGTGGCTCGGAAATCGCTGTGCGAGACGATGGCGCCGGCATCGCCTTTGATGACCTTCAGATGGCCGTCGAGCGGCATGCAACATCTAAGATCACATCTGCGACCGACCTCGGTTCATTGCGAACCCTTGGTTTTCGAGGGGAAGCGCTGTCGTCACTAGCGGCAGTGAGTCATCTTCAAATCCGATCGATAGCTACTGACGCATCAACAGGAGGGTTGCTTGACGCGCGCTTCGGTGCAGTCAAGACTGCGGAGCCTGTGGGCTGGGGCGGCGGCACAGCTGTTGTCGCGCGTGACTTGTTCGAGAATGTTCCTGCGAGGCGCAAGTTCCTCAGGCAGCCCTCCACCGAGAGCGGTTACGTTAGCCGCATAGTGACAGCGTATGCTCTGGCGTATCCAGAGGTTGCAATCTCGTTGACCGTGGATGGTAGACGCTTCTTCGGGACAGATGGCGGTGGCGACCGGATAAGCGCGGCAGTCGCGGTCTGGGGATCTGCAAGTGCCGAGTCCATCGTTGAGCTTGAATCAGCGGTTGATGTGCCCGACGGTGCGTCGATCGCGGGAATCGTTTCTTTGCCCACTCTTGATCGTTCAAACCGGCAGCAGCAGTACATTTTTGTTCAGGGACGGCTTGTAACGAGCAGGGCGCTCTCGACCGCATTCGAGCAGGCGTACAGCACACTATTGATGGTCGGCAGGCACCCGATTGGCTGCCTGCTGGTGACCGTCCCACCGGACCAGGTGGATGTGAATGTGCATCCGACGAAGAGTGAGGTTCGCTTCGAACAAGAGCGCTTTGTTTTTTCGATGGTGCAACGAGCGACCAGAAACACTTTGCTGGCACACACATCCTCCCAGACAATTCCGGCGATCATCTCGAGCCCGTTGGCTGAAATGCCGCCGTCGAGTTCGGTACAGAGACGTTTGACCTTAGCTCACCCGGAACGTCTACCCATCTCATCACACGTTGCGTTTGAGTCGCCGGCTCGAAGTGGACACGAGACCGGTGGCCGCAACCTGCCGGTTTTGCGGGTTCTCGGCCAAGTAGCCGGCACCTACTTAATCGCTGAGGGGCCGGATGGCATGTATCTCATAGACCAGCACGCCGCCCACGAGCGGATCGTGTTTGAGCAGTTGATGGCTGAGTACGAGTCCCGCTCGCCCGACGCTCAATTACTGCTCAATCCCGCGACAGTGGAGTTAAGCGGCGATCTGTACGAGATGTACGGTCAATGCCGTGACGAGCTTTTGGGATTCGGGTTTGATATCGAGGATTTCGGAGCGAGCACTGTGTTGGTGCGTTCCGTGCCGGCTAAGCTCAAGGTTCGAGATGCGGCTGAAACGCTGCGGATCATTCTCCTTGAGCTCACAGAAGGTGGGCGCGGAACGTCACGTCTGGAATCGCTGGCCATCAGCGCAGCCTGCCACACGTCGATTCGCGCCGGCCAGGCGCTTTCGTTACTGGAGATGCGCGAGCTGGTCATGCAATTAGAGCGCTGCTCATCTCCTCAGGCATGCGGTCACGGCCGGCCGACCATGATTCGGATGACCTCAGAGGAGCTAGAGCGCCAGTTTTCCCGGCGCTAATCGTCCGATGTCTCGCGCTTCTTTGACTTCTGCTTTGGGTCATTCTCTTCGAGTGCCTCAGCGAATCCAGGAATCTCCGGCGACGTCTGTCCTTCTTCGCCAAGACGAATCCAGCCATGTCGCAACGCATAGATCACGGCTTGAGTACGGTCGTTGACCTGCAGCTTGCGCAGGATGGATGTAATGTGATTCTTCACCGTCTGGTCACTAATGCCCAGTATTTCGGCAATTTCCTTGTTGCTGTTTCCTCGGGCGACGCAATCAAGAATTTCAACTTCGCGTGGCGTGAGTGGGGAGAAAACCGCCTCGGCCGCTTTGTCGATTCTGGCCAGTTCGCGAAACTGGTCGAGTACCCGCGACGCGACAAATGGATGCGAGAGAACGTTTTCGTTAATAAGGTATTCGCCGCGCGCTACCCGGCGAACGAGGTTTACAATGTGCGATGGGTCAACGTCTTTTGTGCAGTAAGCGGCCGCGCCAACTCGTATCGCGTTAAAGAGCTGCTCGTCGTCCTCGTGCATGGTGACGACGACGATACCTATGCGCGGATGGCGGCGCTTGAGGATGCGCGCCACCTCGATGCCGCTGATACCGGGCAAATTGATATCCAGAAGAACGACATCAGGGGAGAGATCATCGGCTTTCTGGAGTGCTTCGTGCCCGTCGGCCGCTTCGCCCAGCACAACGATATCCTGCTCGTTTTCGAGACTCCACAGGATTCCTCTGCGGAAAAGCGGATGATCGTCCACGACCATGACCTGGATACGCTGCATTGGATGCATACTCTCGTCCTCCAAATAAAACAGGCTCACAGCGGATCGAAGTGATTCTACATGCCTTTGCGTCAGGAGTGAACGAGAGGTAGAACCAGGTTAATGCAGGTTCCCTGACCTGGTGAGCTCTTCACGGTAACGGCGCCTCCGACAAGCTCCGCTCGTTCGCACATACCCTTGATACCACTACCACCCATCGTGTGGGCTGATACCTGATCCGGTTCGAATCCCCTACCGTCATCACGGATGCTGACCGTGATCGAGGAGTCATCTCGAATGGCGATATTCACCGCCACCTGGGATGCTCGCGCGTACTTGGTGGAATTGTGAAGAGATTCCTGAATTACCCGGAACGCCGTGAGTTCCTGGTCATGGGTCAACCGTGGAACGTGATCGACGGTGTGAAGCTCGACGTTTAATGGAAGGATTGACCTATAGGTGGCGATATAGTGCTCGATCGTGGCGATCAAGCCACGATCCTGTAGCATGGTCGGCCGCAAATCGAAAATGAAGCGCCGGATCTCCGTTAGTCCTTCGCGCAAGCTGCCTTTGATGCGCTCGATCTCGTCCAGTGCAGGTATCGGTTTGTCGTTGTCGCCCATCTTGATAGCACGCTCAACAAATTCGAGTCCAATGATCGCGTTGGCGAATGCCTGGGCCGGTCCATCATGGATCTCGCGGGCGAAGCGGCGGCGCTCGTCTTCCTGTGCTTGAACTCGCGCAGTTCTCAGTGCGATATCGGAAGCGGAGTCAATATCAGGCAATTCGCCGTCGGATTCGAATTGCCGGCGCGAAACCGATAGGACTGATACAAAGTCGAACAGCCTGCGTTCCAGCGTTGAAGCGCGCAGAGCACTGTCGATAAGGTCTTTTTCCATTGCGCGAAGCTCGATGGTGTCAGGTGCAGCGACGACGTACGGGGTACCGGTCTCAAGCGAGTAGAAGATGTCCTTTTCTTCACGCTCTTGTTGCACCTTGGCGCGTTCCTGGCTGAACTCTGCGGTAAGCCGACCCACGTCCTCGCCAAGAATGGCGATCTGTGTCTCCAGATTTCGGATAGCGCTGAGCGCGCTCCCTATGAGCGATTCAAGGTTTTCGCTTCTTTCTACGCTCACACATCTCCCCCGACGGTGATTCTGGTTGGCTGGCAAGCAAACTGCCTGCCCGGCTGGTCCCGAACCACTCGAGTTTGCAGAATGCTACTATTCATATCGTACTAACCTTCCGAAGTATAACAAAGCCTATTTCGCAGATTTGTAGTTGCGTTCGGATGTGAGGTCGCTCATGCTTGGTCTCGTTACAATTGGCCAATCACCGCGCAACGACGTTGTCCAATCCATGTTTGGGCAATTCAACCGTCCAGACCTCATACAAGCTGGCGCGCTGGATTTTCTCAGCACTCCTGAAATCATCGCCCTCGCGCCACGGGATGGTGAGCTCCCGCTTGTAACTCGCCTGGGTGATGGCGCGGAAGTCGTAGTTTCGAAGGAGCGGATAACCGCGTTAATGAACGATGCGATTCAACGCCTTGAACGGAGCGGAGCAGTAATGATCT
This sequence comes from Chloroflexia bacterium, assembly GCA_013696045.1. Lineage (GTDB taxonomy): Bacteria > Chloroflexota > Chloroflexia > Thermomicrobiales > CFX8 > JACCZH01. The sequence goes on along the minus strand of JACCZH010000498.1, from coordinate 1,765 downwards.
GCGTGCTCTGCACCGGAGAATTCAAGGGCCTTGCGTCTGAACGGCGCATAGTCTATCCGGACAGAGTCTTGTCCGGAGTCGTTGACGCACTATTGCCGGGCGGCGCTCTAGGTGTTGTGATTCCGCATGCTGGCCAGAAAGACAGCATGGCGCGGAAATGGGCGCGGCCGCGGCGGTCGGTTGAGATGAGCGTCGTTTCTCCATACGACGAGTCCGGCTCGGTTGAGCACGCTGCTGTGGACCTTGTCTCGTCGGGCTCCGACATCATCGTTCTCGACTGTATGGGTTATTCAACGACCATGCAAGCTCAGGCGCAAGCCGCGGTAAGCATGCCGGTTTTGCTTGCCAACGGCGTCGTTGGGGCAGTGCTAACGTCGATGTTGCCGCGATTATCCGGCAGCGCTCAACAGTCCGTACGCCTGTAGGCGGCGCACGGCGGCGGTGGCGTCGAGATCTGGGATACACAGACGCCGGGCAACGTCGCCGATACTCAACTGTTCCTTTAGGATTGCCCAGATGAGCCAGTCAATCGATGACATGTTTATGATGGGATCGGGCCTCGGAGAGCGTGACCACAGTGTGGTTGTGTCATATCCATCAAGGCGGTATTCCGTCATCTCGGCCTCCCAGCGCGATCCATCGAGCACCAGTTGCTGTACGGGGACAGAGACGGTCAAAGGGCAAGGAGGATTACGCTCGACGCGCACGTCAAATGATCCATGTTCAAGTGTTAGAAGCGGGTAGATTTCTTGTTCCAGGCAGCGCTGGACGAAGAGGTCCCAGCGTTCTGGTTCGATTACATTTTTAACGATGAAGGATAGTCCAGGGGACGATGGCGATGGCTTTACGGAGTCGAGACCGACGCCGCTGCGGGCCGGCAATAGTTCGCAAGCCATGATCTCACGGTAAACATTGAAAGACTCGTTGCCAATTCCAACAACTTTTCCGGATTCAAGAAATACGGCGGTCGACCAGCCGGCACGTTGAACGGTGATGGTGCCAGTGCGTTCCGCCAGGGCGAAAAGCTGAAGCAGCTCAGCGAGGGTGAATTCGGAGAGGGTTCCCTGCATGGCATTAATCCCCGATCACGCAGTCCCGTCGTAGCGCCCCCGCAGGGCGTTGTAACGCACGCGCAGGACGTCGGCAAACATTCTTACTGAATCACCGAGCGGAGCAACTTTGCTTCCGGGGACGTGCGTCCATTCCACTGGAATCTCGACGATATCGTACCCTCGTTTTCGTGCAAGGAACAGGATCTCAACATCAAAGCCTGTGACGCGTGGCCCTGTGATGTGGCGCTGGCCAGTATGAAGGCGGGCAGCGCAGAAGAGATCGTGGGCGACCGCGGCATTGAAGGCTTTAAATCCGCATTGTGTGTCGTTAATCCCTGGCACAGCGATGAGCTGCACAAGAGCGTTGAACACCCTGCCCATCGCATGCCGGTAGAATGGCTCTCCCACTCGTTCGGAGCCCTGTCCTTCACGCGAGCCAATGGCGACGTCGGCGCCCTTTGCTAGCGCGTGCAACAGATTGTCCAGGTGGATCATCGGAGTTGATAAATCGGCGTCTGTGAACATAACGACATGACCGCTGGATGACAGGATGCCGTCCCGGACCGCACTGGCTTTGCCCCTATGCGCTAAGGCGAGCACCTTGTAGGCGGCAGCGGACATGTCATATGCGCCAGCGAGGGTTGGGGTGCTATCGGTGCTGCCATCATCGGCGACGATCACTTCGCTTGAGTACGGTTTGGTCGCAAGAAAAT
>JACCZH010000497.1 GCA_013696045.1 Chloroflexia bacterium | reverse complement strand
ACCGTGCTTGCCTTGAATCTCTTCGGTGACGGATTGCGCGATGCCCTGGATCCTCGCTCCCGGAATCGATAACCGCAACGAGAACCGCCCAAGGAGATGGTGACATGGCATATCCTGCCGCTCTTACTCTCGCGCTGACCGGCGACAGCATCGTGCTTCGGAAGATCGCCATGTACGACGACGAACCCACCGCCGGGCTGATCCGGAAAATTCAAGCGGCCGATGTGGCGTTCACCAATCTTGAGGTGCTGCCGAACGACTATCAGGGCTACCCCGCGGTCGAGAGCGGCGGCTCGCACTTCGCGGCCCACCACTGGGTTGTCGACGAGCTGACGAGTATGGGCATTGACTTCTTTAGCTGCGCGAACAACCACGCGCTGGATTACAGCATCGCTGGTTGTCTGGCGACGATTGAGGCGCTGGAGAAGAAGGGTGTTGCCTTCGCCGGCATTGGCCGCAACCTCGGTGAAGCCAGAATGCCGGTCTACTTCGATTCACCGGCTGGCAGTGTGGCAATGCTCTCGTGTAGCTCAACCTTTGCCAAGGGGCAGCACGCCGGCGAGCAGCGTCCAGATATGCAAGGCCGCCCTGGTCTCAACCCAATTCGCTACGACACTGTCCATGAGCTACCACAGGAGCGTATGGATGTGCTGCAAGCCATCGCCAATGAGCTTGGGGTGGAGCAACGCCGGCAGGAGCGGCTGCAGTCCGGTTTTTATTTCCCGCCGGACGATCCGGCCGTCTTTCCGTTTATGGAGCAGAACTTCCGGCCCGCCGAGCGGCCGGCGATCCGCACAACACCCCACCAGAAGGATATGGAGGCTATCGCCGGCTGGACGCGGGAAGCCGCCACGCGCGCCGATCTGGTGATGGTCAGTCTACATGCCCATGAGCAGGGCGACACCAAAGAGGACCCCGCGGAATTCATCCCGGTTTTCTGCCGGGAGATGATCGACGCGGGCGCCGATATGGTCGTGGGACATGGTCCGCACCTGATCCGTGGTCTGGAGATGTACAAGGGCAAGCCCATCTTCTATAGCCTGGGCAATTTTGTTGGTCAGAATGAGCTGGTCTGGAAACTGCCGGCTGACTCCTACGAGCGCTTCCGTGTGGACCCATCGAAAACCCCTGGGGATGTGTTCCGGTCACGTTACGATAACGACAAGAAGGGCTTCCCGACGGACAAGAAGTACTGGGAATCGTTGATGCCCATCTGCCGTTATGAGGATGGCCATCTAACGGCGATCGACATTTATCCGGTGACGCTCGGGCTGGGCGAGCCGTCGTATCGTCGGGGCCGGCCACGTTTGGCTCAGCATGACGAGGCGGCAACGATCCTGGACCGTTTCGCCAGCCTCTCCGAGGGGTTTGGAACGAAGGTGCGACGCCAGGGTGACATGGCAACCGTCGAGCTTCTATAGGAGCCGCTGCAGGTTGCATTGTTGTGAATGGTCCGGTCTCCGGCCCCCTACCAGAATGATGCTCTCATACGGTATCATCGGTGACTGCAGGGAAGCGTTTGCCTGCCCGCCAGACTCCGGGGATGAGCTATCACTTCTGATTACCTTTCCCGCATTGTGCTCTACACGGAACCCCCAGCGGCGAAACCGAGCCGGTGGCTGAGAGGAAGCGCTGTTGTCCTATTGGAATTCGTTTGTTGACCTGATCACGTGGGGTCTGGTCTCCATCGCTGATTTCACCGGTAACGGTGGTCTGGCGATCATTGTGTTTACCGTTTTGATCAAAACGGTGCTGCTGCCGCTGACAATCAAGTCCGTCCGGTCAACCGCCGCCATGCAGGAGCTACAGCCGAAGATCAAGGAGCTCCAGAAGAAGCACGGCAAGGACCGCCAGCGTCTCTCACAGGAGACGATGCAGCTGTATGCCGAATACAATATCAACCCGGCGGCCGGTTGTTTGCCGTTACTGCTGCAGATGCCAATTTTCTTTGGCCTGTTTTTTGCAATCCGCAATTCTGCTCAGGGCGGCGAAGGACATTTCGCGGATAGCTTTCTCTGGATAGGCAATCTCGCTCTCGCCGATCAATTCAGCATTGGGCCGATTCCGATCGCGCCGCTGGCGATCCTGGCTGGCATCTTCCAGTTTATCCAGATGAGGATGATGCGTCCTCGCAATCAGGGTAAGGTGACAGATCCCCAGCAGGCCATGATGCAGATGATGATGAATTTCATGCCACTCATGGTTGTGGTCTTTGGTTGGAACTTTCCAGCCGGCGTGGTCTTGTACTGGGCGGCCCAGAGCGTCTACTCTGTCGTGCAGCAGTGGTTCATCACCGGCTGGGGCGCGGTTGGTGACTGGGCGCCGTGGCTGCCTGAACTCCCGGAGCATCGCCGGTTGGGCCATCGCAAGCCCTCCAAGACCAACGTGGTTGTGAGTGGCGAGCCGGTGCAACAGCGCGGAGTCATGGGTTGGATGCAACGTCAGGCGAGCCAGATGGAAGAAAAGAAAGCTGAGCGAGATTCCACGCGGCCAGCCCAATCTGGGTCCAGCCAGGCGCGCGCTGAGCGCGAGGAGCCGGCCGGCGTTGAGCTACACGAACCGGAAGTCCAGGACGGTGTTGTCCGCGTGAGCGCCCGGGGCGGCAAGGTCAAACGGACCGGTGGCAAGGCCGTTCAGGGTGGCTCGACAGACGCTAACCTGGACGTAGATGGTGACGAGACCGTGAACGAGCGCCGGCCCCGGCCCGCGCCCCGGCGCGCCCGTCGTGGCAAGCAGAGTAGCGCCGGGAGCTAGAGTTACAGGCGCGCCGGGGTTGAAGCGCGTCGATCGTTCTCGACAGCGACGAGAGGAACAGGGCGCCTATGGACCGGTTGCACAGCGTAGAGATTCAAGCGCGCTCGGCTGAAGAGGCCACCAGGCTTGCTCTGGAACAGCTCGGCGTGCGGGAAGACCAGGTCGACGTCGAGATTCTGGCCCGTACTGAGCCGGACATGTACGGCGAAGGCGAAGTGCTGATCCGGGCAACGGTTCGCGGCCGCGCACCGCAGCCGGCCCGCGGATCACGCGATCAGCGGGGACGCCCGCGTGACTCGCGATCCACTGCGCCCAGCGGTGGCTCCCAACGTGGCGGTCAGCCGCGGGGCGGGCGTCCAGCGGGACAGGCAGCCCATTCACGGTCAGCGTCTCCGCCACCTCCACCACAGCCGCGTAGGCCATCGGCATCAACAGACGAGGAAACCATAGCCCTCGAAGACATGACCAAGGGCATCGTGCGCGAGCTGCTGTCGTTAATGGATGTCCATGCTGACGTGATGGCAGTCGATAATCCATCGGTGATGGAGCTGGAATCAGACGATCCCTCAACGGTTTTTATTGATATCAATGGGCGCGACCTGGGGATGCTGATTGGCCGGCGCGGCGAGAACCTGAGCCAGATTCAGTACATGGTCAATCTCATGGTGAACCGTCAGAGTGAAAAATGGGTGCGGGTTATTCTCGATATTGAGAGTTACCGCACGCGCCGCGAAGAGTCGCTGATCGGTCTGGCCGAGCGGGTTGCCCAACAGGTGGCGCGCAACAAGCGCCCAATCGCCCTGGAGCCAATGCCGGCCAATGAGCGCCGGATCGTCCATATGACCCTGAAAGCCAAGCCGGGCGTTTCCACTTCCTCCAGTGGCGAGGGTGCGTTGCGGCGGGTAACGGTTTCCCCGCAATAGAGGGTGCATCTCGGATAATCGAGTGCGGGCGCTATGAACTGTGCTCATTGATATCAACATCAGGACTTGCGGGGTAGAGACTGCTGTTTTGACAGTCACTCAGAGGCAACGAAGGATCTCTCTTCAAGCCGTCGATTGGTTAATGTAGAGACCCTTCGCTGCCTCAGGATGACCGAAGACGGCCATTCTCCTCCTTAAGACACCGACATGCGAAAAGGCAGGCACTTCACCCGATGAACAGCGCGTCTCCGCCAGATTATCTGGCGATCGGCCACATGAGCGTTGACATGACACCGGATGGTCCAATGCTAGGTGGCACGGTGCTGTACGGCGCGTTGGCAGCGGCACGTTTTGGAGCCCGGGCGGCAATCCTGACCCGTGGAAATCTGGACGCGCTCAATGCCGATTTGCGAAGGCAACTCGATGAGATTGCCGGGCAGGTTGAGATTGTCGTGCAGTCAAGCCACCACAACACCAGCTTCACCAACCTGGAGCATGCCGGCCGCAGGATGCAGGAGCTACACTCCTGGGCCGGCGAGATCGATCTGTCTGGTGCTCCACCGGCCTGGCGGTCCGCGGAGGTAATCCATCTCGCCCCAATCGCCCAGGAGATCGACATTCGCACAACTGGACGGCTGTCAGCCGGCTTGCTTGGCTGCACGCCACAGGGCTGGATGCGCCGCTGGGATACGAGGCGGTTTGGAGCGGTGCAGGCGACGCCGCTCAGGTTGCCGACCGACGTGCTGTCCCGGATCGACGCGATGGTGGTGTCGTCCGAGGAATATGCAAACGCGCGTGACGCTGTTGAATCGGTTGGCCGGCGGGCACTGGCGGTCGTTACTCGCGGTCAACAGGGCGCGATGCTCATAGACCGGGGCTCATCGAGCGACCTGTCACCCTTCGCCACGAAGATTGTGGATTCAACCGGCGCAGGCGATGTCTTCGCCGCGGTGTTGTTCCTGATGCGGTCGCGCAGGGAATCGACACCGCGCAGCGCTCGCTATGCGGCGGCAGCGGCGGGATTGTCGGTTCAGGGACATGGACTCGGATCAATTCCGGCCATCGAGGACGTCGAGGAACTGCTTGGCGTTCAGGCGAGTGATTATCCGGGATGAGTGTCCCATCGACTGGGAATGCCGCTACTTTCGTACTGGCTACGCCATGGCGTAGCCAGTACGAAATCACAATGCCGTTCGTCTCGCTAAACTTGTGGCTTTCGACCGTGCGTCCGCAATGAGACATCAACCAGGATCTCAACCATGTATCAGGACACCATAGCCGCGATTGCTACTCCGGTGGG
>JACCZH010000492.1 GCA_013696045.1 Chloroflexia bacterium | reverse complement strand
GAGTGGAGCACCGAAATCCTATCGAGATCGATTGCTGGCGGCCGGTGATGCCGATACCCTCCTCACTCGCGTCCATACCGGCCGGCCCGCGCGCGTGCTGCATAATCGCTTCTCCGACGAGTTCGAGCGCGAGGGTCCAGAACCGCTAGCCTGGCCATTGCAGACACTGGCTGCTGGCGATATTTATGCGGCGGCTCTCGATCGTGATGATGCTGATTACTTTCCACTCTACGCCGGCCAGGGATTGCGTTTGCTAAAGGACGGGCAGGGAGCGGTGGACATTATCGAGGATCTGGTGGCCGAAGCCCACGCCGTGTTCAGCCGGTTTGTCCTTTGACAGACTCCTCGACAGGCTCGACACTTCATGCCATTGATGTTGTGTATGGTGTGAAGGTATAAAAATGCAAGAGTCGAAACTGCGGGTGGCAGTGCTCGGGGCGGGTGCCTGGGCCGAGCACGCTCACATTCCAGGCTGGCAGCGTGATCCACGCAGCGAGGTCGTCGCTATTTGCGACGTTGAGCCGGAGCGCGCCAAGGCGTTTGCAGAGAAGTTCGATATCCCCGACGCCAGCTGGGACTGGGAGACCACCGTCGCCCGGCCGGATATCGACGTGATCGATGTCTGCACGCCTTCTGCCACCCACTTTGAGCTTTCGATGGCCGCCATCGAGGCCGGCAAGCACGTCCTGTGCGAGAAGCCGGTTGCCTATGATTTCCGCGAAACTCGCCGGGCAGCCGAGCTGGCGCGCGGCAAGGGCCTCAAGACCAAGCTCGGGTTCACATTCCGCTACAGTCCTGGCGTTTTGTTCGCCAAGTCGATGATCGACAACGGATTCGTTGGCGCGCCCTTCATATTTAACGGCTACGAGCAGAACTCGCAGTGGCTGGACCCGAATGTGCCGCTGCGTCAGGCCGATCCCGACGCTGACCCCAATGTGATTCAGACGCAGTCACTGGAAGGATATGGAGCGCCGGTGATCGACATCGGCCACTGGTGGGTGGGCGCGGACTATGCCCGTGTTGTCGGGACGATGCGCAACTTCATCCCGGAACGCATGGTGCGCCAGACCGGCAAGATGATGCGGATGAACATCGATGACGGAGACATTTTCATCGGCGAATACACCAACGGCGTTATCGGCTCGATCCAGACCAGTTTCGTCACCATCGGCAACTATCCCGGCATCGAGGCCAGAATCTATGGTGAGCAAGGCGCGATCATCTGCCGCCTTGTAGAAGAGTTCGGTGTTGCCGAGACCATCAAGGTCGCCACTCCGGACGACGTCGAGTTCAAGCAGCTCGACATCCCCCAGGAGTTCTACCCTGAAGGCGGCCACCCCCGCGAGTCCTGGCGCTCGCTCTTCTACGCCAACCTCATCAAAGACTTCATCGACGAGATCCAGTCCGGCTCGGACATCAACCAGGGTAACTTCGACGACGGCGCATGGGTGCAGGAGACGATCAACGCGGTGGAGACGTCCTTCCACGAGCGGCGTTGGGTGGATTTGCCGCTGGAGTGAAATTTCCGTTGACAGGGCACAGCAACGCGCTACGATGTACTATTAGACGCAAGGGACAGAACGAAAACAGGCTTGGCAATGCTCGCGCTCGAGGCGCTACCGGCCTCTATATCCAACGGCGTATGGAATTGCCACTCACGAGAGGGTACTGAGCTATGCGGATTGCGTTGGCTGGCAAGGGTGGGTCGGGCAAGACAACGATCTCGGCGACGATGGCGCGGATGTTTGCCCGGCGCGGGTATACGACCAACGCGCTCGACGACGACCCTAACCCGAATCTGGCGTCGGCGCTCGGTCTGACGAGTGACATGATCGAGCGGCTGAAGCGGGTTCCTCGCGAAGACATTCTTGAGGAGAGAGTCGATGATGAGGGGCACGCCTCGTTGCACATGATCCGGCCGTTCGACCAGGTCATCACTGATTATGGCGTCATTGGGCCAGACGGCGTGCAGACACTGACGATGACCGGGTTGATCGGCGCGGGCAAAGGCTGACTCTGCGGGCAACACTCCGCGGTTCGCGGTGTGGTAGCGGAGCTCGGCAGCCTGCGGCCGGACGATGTGACCGTCCTTGACATGGAAGCGTCGATCGAGCATCTGACCCGCGGGACAGTGCGCGATGTCGAGAAGCTGCTTATTGTGACCGAACCCTACTTTCGCTCGCTTGAAACGCTGGGCCGGACGGTGCCGCTGGCGCGCGAACTTGGTCTGGCGGACCTCTACAT
>JACCZH010000406.1 GCA_013696045.1 Chloroflexia bacterium | reverse complement strand
ACACATACCTGATGAAACCTCATGGCTCTTCGAGTTGGTTAACTGGATCGGAACAACACTGGTTGCGGCCGCCGTTACCGTCACGTTTGGCCTACTGTTCCTGGTACTACGGCAGCCGGTGGCCGCGGTGCTAACCCTGCTCACCTTCCCGCTGCGCCTCTTAAACAGTGTGCTTAAGGCCATATTTGACAGCCCAAGGCCCAGCGAAGCTGTTGTAAGGGTCACCGAAATTGCAGATGGACTTGGCTTCCCGAGCGGCCACGCCATGGGAGCAATGTTGCTGTATGGGATGCTATTTATCCTCGCGCCCCGGCTAACGGCGAGCCGGCCCTTGCAAGTCGCTTTCCGGATCGCAGCCATGACGACGATAATCCTCGCCGGTGTAAGCAGAATCTACGTCGGCGCTCACTGGCCGTCGGACGTTCTTGGAGGCTACCTCTGGGGGTTGATCACGTTGCTGGGCGCCGGCATGGCGGTCCGGTTCTGCCTGCGGCAGACCAGGATCGGCCGGTCCCAGGGCTAATCCCGGCGATGGAAGGACCGGCGGCCCGGATGCTCGGAGTCGCGGCGCGACATTGGGACGACGATCCCCTAACCACTCACGAAATCCTCTGGGTTCACGGTAGCGGGTTGTTCATCGTGGCGCTGGCGGTGACGCTGGGGGACGCCGCGGCTCTCATAGGTGACCACGATTGGGGCAGAGGTCGCGTGTAGTCGCCAGAGCACTCTGGCAACGCTCATCGGCATGTTAAAGCTCCGCTGACCAACCTGGATTGCCACCCGGTACGCCTTCCGTGCCCGGCGGCGGACATGCAAGATCTGCATCAGCAAGCGGTTGTAGAACAGAATTAGCACGGTCGTGCCAAATACGGTCTTGAACAGCAGGTCTACCGAGCGATAGGCCAACGCAACATAGGTGGCGCGCAGGAAGCCGATGGCCAACAAGTTCAGCTGGGCCGCCATCGACGTGTCAGTAACACCAATGCCGGACGGAACCGGTATGACGATTGCGGTCGCTTCGGACATCGCCATGATGGTAACGCCCTCAAAGTATGAAATCCCCCGGAACGTCAGGCCGCCTACCACGACCCAGAGGGTTGCGGCCGATACCAGCGTCGTGACCAAGCTAAAGAGCACCCCGCCCGCGATAACCTTTGGCTGCATCACGGCCAGAATACGGGAGTGCACGTCCTGTCCCTGAGGGAGCCAGCCGCGGGTGAGCCTCTTTTTCGCCAGGAGCCGCGAGACCATGTCCCATACCTTCTGCGAGCGGCCCATCGTCACCAGGAAGATTGCGAAAATAACGCTAATGGCCGGGATAATGAAGCGGACGGCCGGCTCACGCGCATAAAGCAAGATGCCGTAGGCGAGTATTGACACCGCTATCGCGTCACCGACAAAACTGACATACATCGAAGACGCAGCCTGGCGCATGCGCACATGGCCATGTTCCTGGGCCAGCCGGGCCGAGAGCCAGCCGCCACCCGGCAGCGCTGCCACCGAAAGCGCCGCCAGATAGCTAGTCATGCCGTCACGCCAGCGAATATCCAGTTTTGCGGCCCGGAGATAAAAGGCGAAGCGCAGGCTCTTGACAATTGCGCCGAGAAGGAGAAAGCCCAGAAGCAGCAGCAATGAGGCACTCGACATGTCCGTAAACGCCGTCGTCAGAATACTGACATCGGCGAATCGAATGAGTGCGGCAACGGCGGCTATTGCAATGACGACGAGAATGAAGCGTCTCATCGATGCTGCTCTACATTCCAGAAATCAATCTTCAAAGCCCAATGGTTCAGTCGAGCCGGTTATCCATACAACCAGGCGTGCCCAGGCCGGTCACGCACGGATGTCAAACTGGTTAATTGCTTCCCTGTCCTGTTGTCTTACCTTGTTGTATCAAATACTACAAGTATCGGGCAATGTATCGGGCAGCACATTTCTACGATGCTGTTTTCTGATGCTCGGCACGATGCGCTTTCCAGAGCGATAGCGAGCGCTCCACCTGCATACGCTCATCATATTCCAACGAGGTCCACGGGAAGCGGCCCCTGTCTATTGATTCGACCATCGACTCACAGGTCCAGAACCCGAGACCTTCGCACTTGCGCTGTACCGCCAGCGGCAAACCGAGCACGGCCAGCGGGTCCGCGTCCCATTTGTGTGCCTTCGAGTCAAGGATTGGCTGCAGAGCCAGAACCGAGAGCAGCCCCATTCCAATGACGGTTGCTGAGAGTGTAAATACCGAGGCCAGTATGCTGAGAAAGAGTGTCCAGGTAGGCCAGTTGGCCATGTTAACAACAATCGTCCAACTTCCGATCACTCCCACGGCCGCCAGTAAAGCGGCAACAACCGCCGGTCGTTCGCGGACCGCCCTCGGCAGTCGTGGAGTGAAGGGTTGATGACGAGCTTGATAGGGAATCTTACGTTCGCCGAGTGGCCAGATCGGCCCGTGGAAACGTAGCAATGTAGACGGGATCCCTTCGTCTGGTTACACGTGCGGCGCAAATTCAACCAGCTTGCGCCCGGTAAGCTTAGGAGATACGTAAAGTTAATGCTATCAAAACGGCCAGGATTGGCTGTTGTGGAGAGATTTGGGCAGAGGAAAAGAGCTTCAGCCCCAAACGCGTCGACTCAAGCGGCATGGAGAAGTACAGCGACATTTTCAGGTCATCCTGAGGAACGAAGGATCTCTCGTAGGGCCGACGGAAAAGTAAACCAGAGATCCTTCATTGCCGCAGAGCCTGCCCTGAGCGCAACCGAAGGAATGACGCATAAAAGCCGGTGTTCATGCGCATGAGCCAAAGGGGAAATCGAACCTCAACCCTACTCTATCCACCCAATGCGCTGCAGCCGCTCCAGTGTCAGCACAGCCAGGGTGATCTCGTCCCCCTCGCTCAACCGGTCAGGCCACCATTCGAAACGAGCGCGCTCGAAGACCTGGTAGACAACCTTGCGGCCATCAGGATTGACGGCTGTCCATTCCTCAGAGAGCGGATACCCGAAGACATCCGCTCCTCCATGCGCCTCGAACACACCCTTGAATCCGTGCGCGACAATATGCCCGGTCTCGGGGAAGTAGATAAAGTTCGGGTTCGGCTCGAAGGTTACGACCGGCCACCGTGCATCAGGGTCAATGTAGGTATTGTAACCCTGCTTGTCGGCATGCACGGCCGGCGGTGAGGTATTTCCAGAGAGATCGATCGAGAGCACCGAACGCTCGAAATACTGAACAAAACGCTCTGAACCATCCGGCTGGATCTGGCGGAAGAACTCACTCACCGGCAAACCGTGCACCCACCAGCCGCCGTGACTATTCCAGTAATCCAGCATCTGCACCGGCACGTTGTGACCGGTTTCCGGGATATAGCTGTAACGTCCGTCGTCGATTGGCGCAACGAAATCATCCAGCGGCGGTCGTTCGTCCCAATAGACGGTCGGGACATCAGTATAGCTGGCAGGCGGCGCGGGAGCTTCGACATGCGGCGCTTCAAGCCAGAGGAACGTGACATTCAACCAGTCGGAGCCCGTCATGCCCAAGGCATGGAAGGCGCCATCACCGATGTCAATTCCGGCTGGTGACTGAATAGTGCGTCCCCAACCGTCCAGCCCGCCGTTGTATCCATTCTCATACGCGGCTTCAGCCTGTGGCATGCCCTGTGGCAGACCGCTCCAGGTGCGCTCAGACGGCGGGTCCCAATAATTGTCCTCGACATTCCAGGGCCCGACATCCCAAACCGGCACAACGAGAGACTTGCCGTTGTATTCCAGGCGCACCTGAAACTCGTTGCCTCCCAGACTGGAGAGCGCGCAAAAACACGGCAAGGCGACAAAGAAGTCCTCCGGCTGAATGACGTGTCCATTGGCCGTCGTGTGGCCAACCAGACCTTCCCGGTGGCCATAGACCCGAAAGGTCGCTCCAGCTTCCGCGCCGGGAGCAGTGGTTGTCTCTGTGTCTTGTGCCCCGGCCGAGTGCAGCAGCGTAAACATCATGCTGAACACAATCAGGAGACCGAGATAGTGCATCCTGGACCGCAGTACTGTTTGAATGTGCATATGAATCATCCCCAAGCCACGGCCCATCTCCCCCGGTGAGCCGTCATCCCGTCCCATACCCTGGCGACACGCGCTGTCTGGCCGCTGTTCTAACACGCCATCAGGCGCCGCGCAATGCTTGACAGAATGTCACAGAGACAGATTAGGGAACTGGGATGCCCACACTACGACCGCGGCTCGTCGCGCTTGGCCTCCGGTTTGGCTAGATCATACGGAGGTTCTTTGATCTCCGGACGCTTGCCGAGCTGGCCATTCTTGACCATCGTGCCCAGGCATTCAAGCACGGCATGCACCCCGAGCAACGCGGTGATATCGGAGCTGTCATAGGGCGGCGAGACCTCAACGACCTCCATGCCGGCCAGACCTTCGCGTGAGAAAGCCCGGATCATGCGCATCACTTCGCGTGGCTGAAGGCCGCCTGGCACGGGGGTGCCGGTGCCGGGCGCAAAAGCCGGATCAACCGAGTCCACATCGAACGAGATCCAGACCGCCTTGGCGTTGCGCCAGGCAACGTCCAGCGCATACTCAATGATGCGATCCACACCGTAGCGGTCAACATCGTCCATGGTGATAACCGTCGCCGAACGCTCACGGGCAACCTTCATGCCTTCCCGTGAGCTGGTCCAGCCACCAATGCCTATCTGCACCAGGTTCTGGGGCGGCGCGTTGGGGATATTGGTCGCGTGAAAGAATGGCGAGCCGTGCATACGCTCATCGAGAGCATACTCTGAGAGGTCTGAGTGACGGTCGAAGTGGATGATGCCGATGTTGCCATCCACATATGGCGAGAGGCCGCGCACATCCGGGTAGCCAATCGAGTGGTCGCCGCCCAGGACAACCGGGAAGATGCCGCGCTCGGCGGCATAGGCAACTCCCTTGGCGATCTGGTCGAACGACTTCTCCAGGTTGCCGGGGATGATGTTGATGTTTCCCGCATCGACCATGTCGAGTGATTCGGTGAGATCAACACCCATACCGGCGTTGTACCCACCAGTCAGCCCGGAAATGCGACGCATCGCCTCCGGCCCAAAGCGCGTTCCGGGGCGAAAAGTAGTTCCGCCATCATAGGGCGCGCCCATGACAATCACATCCTGGCTACTGAGCTTGCGCATATCTTCAAGGAAATCGACCCCTGTAAACGTGCCGTTGTTCGAGCGCCGGCCGCGCGCGAAAAGGCTGATCTTGCGGTCGCGGATACTCTCGGCCGCGTCGATGCCAAATTCCCGGCGCGCTTCATCGCGCTCTTTGCCCTTGGTGCCCTCCAGCAGCTCCTCGGCTTCCATCCCCCAGGTACCCTGCAGGTCCTCGCGCCTCAGCCTGTCTCCGCCGTTGCTCATGGTTCTGCTCCTTCGGCCATAGTCGCCCGATTCAGGGGTAGTATATGGTCAGCATGTTAGGTAGATTGCACCGCGTCAGTGTACAACGGAAATGGCGCGTATAGGCCACGTTGCAAACGTTGGAGTGAGGGTATCAATGGGAGAAGCCTGGAAGCGAGTCATGGAATCCGGTGTCCTGGATAAGCCCAACCCGCACTGCGGCGATCCTCCGCCCGAGGGTCTGCTCGAAGGCATCCGGCTCTTCAATGAGGGCCAGTTCTATGAGTGTCATCATGCCCTTGAAGACATCTGGAAGGCCGAGCGCGAGCCAATCCGCTATCTCTACCAGGGCATCCTGCAGATCGGCG
>JACCZH010000402.1 GCA_013696045.1 Chloroflexia bacterium | reverse complement strand
CCCCAGCGGATTCGCTTCTTTGACAATGGCAGTTTCAGCCCGCACGTCTACGCGCTGGAAGGTGTGCGCGACCCGGTGACCTTCAAGCGTGTCTACACGCCGAACCCGGACGTGAAGGTGCCGGTCGAGTTTTTCTCCAGCGGCTTCGAGTACAAGCTCTTCGGCTTCATTCCAACGACCCGGCATCTCATTGGCGTCGGGGACGGCCGCGAAGCCGGCAACACACTCTTCCTGCTCGGAACCGATATCCAGGGCCGCGACATGTGGTCCAGGATCATGTATGCCACCCGCATTTCGCTCACCATCGGCCTGGTGGCCGTGGCGTTGAGCTTGTTTCTGGGCGTGTTCCTGGGCGGGCTGTCCGGATTCTATGGCGGGATTCTGGACACGGTTATTCAGCGAGTGATCGAGATTCTGAGGTCGATCCCAACCATCCCGCTCTGGATGGGTCTGGCCGCGGCCATTCCCAATTCCTGGAGCGTATACCAGATCTACTTCGCCATCACGATCATTATCTCGTTTATCGGCTGGACCGACCTGGCTCGTGTCGTGCGCGGACGCTTCCTGTCACTGCGGGAAGAGGATTTTGTGATGGCGGCCGAGCTGGCCGGTAGTGGACAGATGCGGATCATCTTCGTCCACATGGTGCCGCTGTTTCTGAGCCACATCATCGCGGCCACAACGCTGGCGCTGCCGGCCATGATTATCAGCGAAACATCGCTCAGCTTCCTGGGTCTCGGGCTGCGGCCTCCGGCCATCAGCTGGGGCGTGCAGCTTCAGCAGGCGCAGAATGTGCAGGCGATTGCGATCTCGCCCTGGTTGTTGATTCCGGCTATTCCGGTGATCGTCGTCATTCTGGCCTTTAGCTTCCTGGGTGATGGCTTGCGCGACGCCGCCGACCCGTACGGCGTTTAGAGTGGAGCACACCAAGATGGAGAACGGGCGCAAGCCGTTACTTTCGGTCACCAACTTACAGACACACTTCTTTGCCGACGAAGGTCTGGTCAAGGCGGTGGATGGCGCGAGCTTCGACATCCACGCCGGCAAAACGCTCGGAATCGTCGGCGAGAGTGGCTGTGGCAAGAGCGTCACAGCGCGCTCGATCTTGCGGATCGTCGAGCATCCCGGCAAGATCGTTGGCGGGGAGATTATCCTGCGGCAGGGAGAGCAGCCGGCCGGTGAGTTCGACGAGGTTGATCTCACGAAGTTGAATCCCAACAGCCGCGAGATGCGCGCCATCCGTGGGGGAGTCATCTCGCTCATCTTCCAGGAGCCGATGACCTCGTTCAGTCCGGTGCACACCATTGGCAACCAGATCATTGAGGTAATCCGGCTGCATAGCACTCTCGACAAGAAAGCTGCCCGCGCTCGCGCAGCCGAGCTGCTTTCCCAGGTCGGCATTTCGCGGCCCGACGAGCGGCTGGACGAGTATTCGTTCCAGTTAAGCGGCGGGCTGCGCCAGAGGGCGATGATCGCGATGGCGTTGGCCTGCGATCCAGTCTTGCTCATCGCTGATGAGCCGACCACTGCTCTCGACGTCACTACGCAGGCGCAGATTCTGGAACTCCTGCGCGAACTCCAGGAGCAGAATCACATGGCGATTATGCTCATTACCCACAACCTGGGCGTCGTGGCCGAGATGGCTGACGATGTGGCCGTCATGTATCTGGGGCAGGTGGTGGAGCAGGGCACGGTCGACGAGATTTTCTACGAGCCGAAACACCCCTATACAAAAGCACTCTTGCGCTCGATTCCGAGCATCTACGCGCCGTCGCGGGTCAAGCTTCCGACGATCGAAGGCGGGATTCCGCACCCCTACAACCGGCCGTATGGCTGTCCGTTTCACCCGCGCTGCCCGAGTTTCATGCCCGGTGTGTGTGACGCGAAGGAACCACAGATCACCATCCTCGGTGACCGGCGACAAGTGAGATGTTTTCTCTATGAAGAGGATGAGGCGCGGTGGAAAGCAACAGTGTAAAGGGCCAGATGGCGGACGATGTGCTGTTGGAGGTCAACAATCTAAAGAAGTTTTTCCCCATCCGGAAGGGCTTTCTGAAAAAGACGGTCGGCAACGTGCGGGCGGTAGACGACGTCAGCTTCTTTATTAAGGAAGGGGAGACGCTGTCGCTGGTCGGTGAGAGTGGCTGTGGAAAAACCACCACCTCGCGCTGTGTCTTGCGGGCTATTGATCCTACCGAGGGCGAGATCCTGTTCCGTAGAGACGACAGGACCGTGGTGGACGTTGCCAAAGCGAGCCGCTCCACACTCAAGCCGCTGCGCCGCCAGATGCAGATGATCTTCCAGGACCCGTTCTCGTCGCTCAATCCACGGATGACACTGCTCGATATCGTCGGTGAGCCGTTGAAGGTCAATGGCGTTGGCAGGCAGGAGCGCGTCGACCGCGTGGCCGAGCTGCTGCGCCTTGTAGGGCTGCGGCCCGAGTTCCTGCGCCGCTATCCACACGCGTTCAGTGGCGGCCAGCGGCAGCGGATCGGCATCGCCAGGGCGCTGGCGCTCAACCCGCGTCTGATCGTGGCCGACGAGCCCGTCTCGGCGCTGGACGTCTCGGTTCAGGCCCAGATACTGAACCTGCTGCTGGAGCTTCAGGAGGATCTGAAGCTAACGTACCTCTTCGTCGCGCACGATCTGAGCGTGGTGAAACACATTAGCGACCGGGTGGCGGTGATGTACGTCGGCCAGATGGTTGAGATGGCTGAGACCGACGCGCTGTTCAACAGCCCGAAACACCCCTACACCTCGGCGCTGCTCTCAGCCATTCCGCAGCCAGACCCACGCATCCGCGCCCAGCGCGTCATCCCGCTTGGCGAGGTCGCCAACCCGGCCAACCCGCCCAGCGGTTGCTACTTTCACCCGCGCTGTCCATACGCCCAGGACATCTGCAAGACCGATGCACCCATCTGGGAACAGATCGAGTCCGGCCACTACGTCCGCTGCCACCGTGCGCGCGAACTGGAACTGCCGGGTATTATGGCGCTGGAGGAGAAAGCGTAGGCCCCTCACCCCTGGCCCCTCTCCCATGCGTGGGCAAGGGGGGCATGGACGAAACATCGGCTTTTGACTCTCACTCCCCTCTACCGCGCCTGGGAGAGGGGTCGGGGGTGAGGGCTTTTCTAGAAAGGAACACACGATGTTCGCAAACCACGCACGGCGGCGCCTCGCGGCCGGAGAGCCGTCGATCGGTACCTGGCTATCTCTGCCCAGCCCAGAAAACGCTGAGTATGTCAGCAAGCTGGGCTTTGATTGGCTGACGGTGGACACCGAGCACAACCCGGTGGACATCCGCACCTTGGCGCAGATGTTCGCCGCTATGGCCGGTTCTGGAACCGCGCCGATGGTGCGGCTTCCCTGGAACAGTGGCGAGAACTTCAAGAGGGTGCTCGACGCCGGCGCCTGGGGCGTCGTTGTTCCGATGGTCAACAGCAAGGTGGAGGCAGAGCAGGCCGTCGAGGCCGCGCGCTACGCGCCGCTTGGCCAGCGCAGCGTCGGTGGTGGCCGGCACGCCATGAGCTTCGGCACGACTGCGGCGGAGTACTACAGTCACGCCAACGACGAGATTTTGCTGGTGCTGCAGATCGAGCACATTGATGGGGTCGAAAACGTCGACGAGATCATGAGCGTGCCTGGCGTTGACGCCATGTTCATTGGCCCGAACGATCTGGCGGCCTCGATGGGCCTTGGTCTTGGCGTGCCTTTGGAGAGTGACGAGCCGCGCCTGATGGAGGCGATCCAGCATGCCCGGGAAGCTTGCGTCAGACACGGCGTCGCGCCCGGTATCCACTGCTCCAGCGCGGCGGCGGTTAACCGTCGCATCGCTGAAGGTTTCCAGTATTGCGCCATGGCCAGCGAGCTGCGCTACATGCTTGGCGGCTTGAGTGAGGACATCGCAACCCTCAACTGGAAGGCGTCTGAGCACAAGACCATCGAGACCGCCGAGCAGGGCGAGATTGTGCGCTATTAGATCTAAGAGTAGCCTCAAATTTTCGACGTTGTGTAGAACAGTGGGGTTTTTCAGTCATCCTGAACGGAGCGTAGCGGAGTCGAATGGATTTTTTTGCCCCGCTGTGTGTTTGAGAAGATCCTTCCACCTCGGTCAGGATGACTAATTGACCCTGATGACCCTCGATAGCGCCGAATTAGTTGAACGTGATGGACGATTGCCGCCTTTACCAGTGATAGGAATAACCGCTGGCTACTGACGCTCAACACATCAACATCGTAGGCGAGAAAGTCCTGCTCGGGCCGTTCGAGCGCGGGCAGATTCTGCTGTATACGGGTTGGTTCAACAACTTCGAGACGTTGCGCGGGCAGGGAGAGCCGGTCCCGAAGCCGATGTCGCTGGAGACGACGACATCCTGGTACGAGAGCTATGTGGTCGGGAACAAGGAGACTGCCTGGTTCACGGTTTTCGAGCGCGGCAGCGGCGAGCCAATCGGCTGGACCGAGTTGAAGGCCATCGACTATCGCAACCGCTCGGCCGAGTTCGCGATCATGATCGGTGAGCCGCCGGCAAGAGGTAAGGGCTTCGGAACTGAGACGGCCCGGCTCATGCTGGACTACGGCTTTACCGCGCTCGGGCTGCACAACATCCACCTCTACTACTTCGCGTTCAACCCGGCCGCTGGCCGTGCCTACGAGAAGGCCGGCTTCCGCGAATACGCCCGTCGCCGGGAATCGCATCTGATGGGCGGCAAGTTCTGGGACACCGTCTATATGGAGTGCCTGACGACCGAGTTTGAGAGCTTACTATTGAGCACGATCTTCACACCAGATATGCCGCGTGTTTATCCAACGTAGCCGCGCAATTTACTGCGCACTCTTTGCCAGCTGGGCGGCCAAACCGGCGCAATGAATTGCGCGGCTACGGACAACATTTACGGATGCTATCCCTGAGAACATGCGAAGAGAACTCAACTTGCTACACGCTATCGACCTGAAGCAGGCGCTCACGCACGTCCTCTGGGTTGGCGGTCCGCCGGGTTCAGGCAAGACGTCTATCGCCGATCTCCTGGCGGAGAAGCATGGCTTACAGGTCTATCACTTCGACCGCCACGAGATGGCGCACTTCGGACGTGTCGATCCGCAGCGGCACCCGGCGCTACACGCCGCGCACCCCGATAACATGACACCGGAACAGCGTTGGATTGCGCCGTCGCCCCAAGAAATGGCCCAGTCGACGATCGCGAGCTGGACGGAGCGTTTCGGCATGGCGGTTGACGACCTGCTCCAATGCCGATCCAAACAATGATCGTCGCCGAGGGGCCGGGGTTTTTCCCGGAGTGTTTCAAGCCGCTCATATCTGACCATCACAAAGCGGTGTGGCTCGTCCCGTCGGAGATTTTCAAGCGCAACTCAGTAGCCAGGCGTGACAAGCTAGGTGGAGTGCCGGTGAGTGATCATGAGCAAGCCGTCCAGAACCTTATCTCCCGCGATCTGTTGATGGGTGAGTATGTGCGGCAGCGTGCTTGTGAGCTCGAACTGAAGGTGTTTGAAATTGATGGCACAAAAGGCCTCGACGAGGTTGCCAGCCTCGTCGAGTCGCACTTCGCGCCGTGGTTACCGGCTTCCGTTTGATGTCTACCCAGCGACGTCACGCTGCCGGAGGGTAAACCCGGATACCAGGGTGAAGATGATGATGTACGCGCCCAGAACGAGTAGCGCTTGCCCGCCATCGACGAACGGTCCCGAGAACGAGCCCGGCCCGCGGTCGGCCATGGCCTCTCCGGAGACTCCCAGCTCCACGACCAACGAGTAGGCGCTGGAGCGCAGGAAGAGCTCGACAAGCGGCTCGAGCAGGCTGATCTGACCGGTCAGGGCGCTGAGCAATCCTTCGATCGCCAGGGAGTACAGAATGCCAACACCGATCGCGAGGGCGGTGCCACGCGAGAGTATGGCCAGCATGACTCCCAACATGGCCCACACCGCCAGAATGAACCAGCCAGCGGCCAGTGCCTGGATGACGAGCCAGGCGGAAGGCCAGTCAACCGCAGCGCCTTCGACCTGGGCGATCGTGTAGCTAAAGATTGCGCCGACAACGAATATCACACCTACGAACGGTGCTAGCACCAGGCCCAGCGCCGCGAGTTTCGCGCCGAAGATGCGCAGCCGTCCCGGCCGCTGGGTAAAGAGAGTCTTGAGCGTGCCCCAACCATACTCGCTGCCGAACGACAACACACCAAGCATCAACACGATAGCGCCACCGAAGAACGGGAACCCCACAAGCAGGTTGCTTACGAGACTTTGAGGCAGCACATCCGCGAACTGTTCCCCGCCTGGTCCTCCACCATTGTTGCGATAGGTGACATACGGGAATGCGTAGGCGAAGACGGCTCCCATGGTAATCCAGATTCCCAACAGGATCCAGGTGCTGGCTCGCTTACGTAATACGAAGACTTCCGCTGCGATACTTCCAATCATGCCCGTATCTCCTGTCCTTTGGTGAGCTCCAGGAACACTTCTTCCAGCGTGGATTGCTCCACACGTATCTCGCTGACGGTTATCCCGCCGTACACCAGCGCGCGGTTGATCGCCGCGGCCTCGTCGAGATCGGCGGTGATGTGCAGATGCCCGTTGAGGGCCTCGACCCGTTCGATCCCGGGCAGCCCCATAATGAGGTCGCGTGCTTCTGCCTGTGGCGTTGCCTTTACCCGCAGCCTGTCCCGGCCGCGCAGCTCGTCTACCGTGCCCTCGGCCACCAGCGATCCGTTGCGAATGACGCCGACCCGGTCGCAGATCTGCTCCACCTCGGTCATGAGGTGGCTGGAGAGGATGACAGTGCGCCGTCCCTGCCCCAGGTTGCGAATGAAGTCACGCATCTCGGCCATGCCGGCCGGGTCAAGCCCGTTGGTCGGCTCGTCCAAAATCAACAGCTCCGGGTCCTTGAGCAGGGCGGCCGCGACGCCCAGCCGTTGCTTCATGCCCATCGAGTAGGTTCCGAACGTGTCGCCGGACCGCGCGCTCAGCTCGACCTCTTTCAACGCCGGGGCGATGCGTGTTTCAGGAACGCCGGCATACTTCGCCAGCACTCGCAGATTGTCGCGGCCCGACAAGAACGGATAGAAGGCCGGCGCCTCGATCATCGCGCCAATCCGGGCGAGACCCTCCGGCGCTCCGGGCTCCTCATTGAGCACCTTTACCTGGCCGGAGGTGGGACGAATCAACCCCACC
Organism: Chloroflexia bacterium; assembly: GCA_013696045.1. Classification (GTDB taxonomy): domain Bacteria; phylum Chloroflexota; class Chloroflexia; order Thermomicrobiales; family CFX8; genus JACCZH01. The sequence goes on along the minus strand of JACCZH010000402.1, from coordinate 6,028 downwards.
AGCATGCGCAGTGTTGTCGTCTTGCCCGCGCCGTTGGGTCCGAGGAAGCCATAGACCTCGCCATGGCGCACCCGCATGTTCAACCCGTCCACCGCGACGATGTTCTCTCCGTAGCGCTTGGTGAGGTTGTTGGTTTCGATGACGTAGCTGTCACTCACGTTGTATCTCCTCTCGTTGTTAGCTCAACTGCCCAAGGCGCTCGTGATACTCCTCGGTCGTGATTTCTCCACGTGCAAAACGCTCGGCAAGAATGTCTCGCGCTCGCTCTGAGCCGGACGGTTCACGGCGCCATGCTGCGCGGCGGAACCACCAGATGGCGAGCACTATTAGCGCAATCCAGAGGATCATCATGACCAACCTCCCAATCCACCAGTATTCGCCACCCCATGGCCCGGTCTGGTCCCAGCCCGCGGGATGGGCGACAACAATCGCGGCGCTCAGCAGTGTGCTCATCACGTCTACGTCCTTTCTCCAAACTCTGCGGTGTTACACCGCTCGTCCTTACGCTCACTAGTCTGGAGTCACAAGGTCAACGGTCTGTGGCGGCAATCCTCAACACAAGCTCAACAGTTCGTTGCACCTTTCTCCAGAGGCCTCGTCGCCGTGGCGTGATCGGGATGAGGTTCGTCATAATGGGCGTAAGAGCGGCTGAACGATTGCATCTTTGGCAGTCATCCTGAGCGAAGTCATGGGGCCCTTTGGGCGGGATCTGTTCAACATCACGTCGGTTATGGCTGATCCAATCGACTTCGCTCAGGATGACACCATTGGAGGCCGTTGTTCACCCCGAGGACGTTGCCGTCGCTACGCGTGCGAGGGCACAGGTCTCTCGTCTTCGGACTCGGATCCCGGTTCATGGAAGTGGCTGTTTGATGGAGCACAAGACAACCGTGCTGGTGGTCGACGATGAAGAAGACATCGTCAGTCTCATGCGTGATTTTCTGGAGGCGGAAGGCTACCTGGTACAGACCGCGCACGACGGCCGAGGCGCGTTGGATGCGCTTGCCCACGCTCCGGTGGACTGCGTCTTGCTCGACATCATGATGCCCGGCCAGTCCGGATTCGACGTGCTGCGGCGCATACGCGCTCTGGACGACGTTCCGGTACTGTTCCTCAGCGCCCGTCAGGAGGACAGCGACAAGATCCGCGGGCTGGGGCTTGGGGCGGACGACTACATCGTGAAATCCGCCACGCCCGGCGAGATCGTCGCCAGGATCAAGGCCGTCTTGCGCCGCTACCAGCGCGGTGAGCCGCAAGTTGGAGCGCAGCTCGACTATGGGCGTCTGGTGCTGGATGTGCGCGCCCACGAAGTACGGGTAGATGGCGAGCCGGTGCAGTGTACGCGCCGCGAGTTCGAGCTCTTACAGCTGCTCGCCGAGAATCCACGCCAGGTCTTTACTCGTGAAGATCTCTTCGAACGTTTCTGGGGCGAGTTCGGTGACCGGCATACGCTTACCGTGCACATTGGCCGGTTGCGTGAGAAGATCGAGGAAGATCCAGCTCGCCCACGCTACATTGTGACTGTCTGGGGTGTTGGCTACCGCTTTGAAGGCGAGCGCCGGAAATGACCGGCCGGAACGATCCCAGGGCGTTGCCCATCCGCAGATGGCTGGCGCTGGCGCTCTTTACCGTTTTTGTTGTTCCATTGTGTGTCACTGCGGTGTTCGCCGTTGCCTGGGTGCGGCAGGAACCGCATGATGCACGTGCCGACGCCGTCCAGCTTCTCCGCGAGGATGCGCAGCAATGGAACGACCCTGTCTGGCGGACGGAGACGGCGGCGGAGCTCGCCCGGGATGATGTGGCGTTTGTGCTGACCGACGACGGACAGGAGATCTACCGCAGCACCGCAGACCCATTTGCCGGGAACCGATTGCGAGTTGTCGAGAAGGTGGTGGTTGCGGGAGCTGAAACTGAAACAGCTGTATTCGTCTATGCGAACGAGCGGATAGGACCACCGGAGGAGGTGCCTGTCCGGTTTCTACCCTTTGTTGGTCTTGCGGCCCTTGCGTTGACTCTCGGCGGCATTGCCTGGTTTTTGCGTCGCACGGTTATCAATCCCCTGTCCGCGACCAGCGCCGCCGCCCGGCAAATAGCGGCAGGGGATCTGGATGTTCAGCTACCCACATCGAGGGTACGAGAGGTGGCTGAGGTGAATACCGCGTTCGAGTTGATGAGCGCCGAGCTGCGCTCCTCGCTGCAACACCAGACCGAGCTGGAACAGGAGCGGCGGCTCTTCATCGGGGCGATCGTCCATGATCTACGCACGCCGTTGTTCTCGTTGCGGGGTTATCTTGAAGGGTTCGAGAAAGGGCTAGCCGACACTCCGGAGAAGAGAGCTCGCTACATTGCGGTCGCCCAGGAGAAGGCCGACGCGCTGGAGCGATTGATCTCCGACCTGTTTGATTTCACACGCCTGGAGTATTTAGAGCAGCCACCCAATCGCGAGCCGCTGGATCTGCGCCTGCTTCTGGGCAGGTTAGCGGAGAGCCTGCGGCCGCAGGCCGAGGCTAAAGGCGTCATTCTGACGCTCAAAGATGCGTCAAAGCCATGCGCGGTCGACGCGGACAGCCATCTCCTGACGCGGGTCATGGAAAACCTGCTCGACAATGCGCTGCGGCACACTCCCAATGGTGGCAGCGTCAACGTGGAGTGTCACGTCGAACCGGGCAGGGTAGCCTTTTCCATCGCCGACACCGGGCCTGGTATTCCCGAGCTTGACCTGCCGCACCTGTTTACGCCCCTGTTCCGCGGTGAGACATCGCGCAACCGGAGGACCGGCGGCGCTGGCCTCGGTCTGACGATTGCGCGGCGCATCCTCCTGGCCCACGGTGGCGACATCACAGCTGGTAACGGCCCAGGCGGCGGGGCGGTGTTTATCGGCTGGCTTCCGGCTGGGGCTCATCCCGATAGACGACGCACTCTGTAATATCGAACTCGGCGATCAAGTCATCAATCTCCTGCCCGATGAGCTCAGGATCAAGGCTAGCGTCATCGGTCTCAACCCGTGTCCGTGGTGGGTTGGAAGCCTGCTCATCCTGCCGGCGAAGGACGATGTGCGCCTCGGGATGCACGGTCGCCAGCGCCTGTTCAATCCCTTTTTCGCAGGCGTTCAATGTCGCCTCAACGTCAACTTCCCGGTCATCCTCAAGAGACTCGAGATAGGCCGAGAGATCCCTGGCTTTGAAGGCCGCATAGATACGCACACCGTGGTGTTGCTGTGCCATGTTGTGTTTCCCCCATCTCGTTTCACTCCATGACAAAGTATTGCGCGTCTCACGCGTCTGTGTGATGATGCCGGCTATCGAGATGGCACGAACGCGAGATAGCCCGTCTGGGGCCGGCAGTCAGCGCCTGGCGGAGGCAGCACAGAAACGGTGTATCCGGTGAACCGGACGCTACCCCTTGTCTGTAGAGATAGAGGCACGTGTGCGTAAGAACGAACTCAAGGCCAGATTACAGTCAGGCGGCTGGTCGGCCGGAGCGATTATCCCGGTGGCGGACGAGCAGCTGGTGGAAGTGCTGGCAATTGCCGGTTTTGGCCACGTCATGATCGACGCCGAACACGGCCACATGTCCGTCCGCGAGACCGAGACTCTCGTGCGGGCGGCTGAGGCTGCCGGCATCACGGCGATTGTGCGGGTATCGGCCAACCAGGAGGACGTCATCCTCCGGCATCTCGATACTGGTGCTCAGGGGGTCGTGATTCCTGGCGTTGCCACGGCGGATGATGTGCGCAGGGCGGTGCGGGCCTCCTATTACCATCCGCTCGGCGAACGTGGCCTGGCAGGGACGCGTGCCGCGCGTTTTGGGTTGGAGGGCTCACTTGGTGAGTATGCGCGCTCGGCGAACGAGCAGATGCTCGTCAACGGCCTGATCGAGGACGTTAAGGCGATTGAGCATCTGCCGGAGATCCTGAAGGTTGAAGGGTTGAGCTCGATCTCGATTGGGCCGGCTGACCTTTCTCAATCCATGGGCCGTCCGGGCGAGCGCAACCATCCCGAGGTGAAGGAGGCGATAGACGAGATTATCCGCCGGGCTGTCGAGGCCGGAGTGCCGGTTGGTCTGAACTCTCCCACCGGCCAGGATGCCAAAGCGGCCTACGACCAGGGCGTGCGGATGTTCAGCGTCTCCCCCTGGGCGCTGCTGGCCGGCGCGGCGCGGGCGTATCTGGAGCCGTTAGGGGAGGCATGAAGGAACGAAGGAGGCAGCGCCTAGCCCGTACGAACATTCCGGGTAGGAAACCAGAACCGGGCATTTGTCGTACATCGGAATAAGCGAGAGACAGAGAAGGAGAGCGCAGATGGCATGGCCCAACGCGGGGCTCGCCCATAGACCCTCCGTCACCGGTCGGCACGGCGCTGTTGCGTCGGCGCACCCGTTGGCATCGCTGGCTGGACTGTCGATGTTGCAGCAAGGCGGCAACGCAATCGACGCTGCCGTCGCCATTGCCGCCGCGTTGAACGTTGTGGAGCCCTTCATGTCCGGCGCGGGCGGAGTCGGCTACATGAACATTCAGGTTGCGGGGCAGTCCGAGCCGGTTGTTCTGGATTACATCGGCCGTGCTCCAGCCGCCGCCGAGCCGGAGAGGTTCGATACTCCGGATGGCAAAGATGACGGTATCCTGTCGCCACTGGTGCCCGGCGCGCTAGGCGGTTGGCTGATGGCGTTGGAGCGTTTCGGCTCGCTGGATCGAGCAACGGTCTTTGCGCCGGCGATTGATCTGGCTGAGAATGGCTTTGCGGTCACGATCAAGGGCAACTGGTTCATGGCGAACTCGGCTGACCGGTTGCGCAGGTGGGAGACTTCTACCGAGGCCTATCTGCACAATAGTCAGACTCCCGCTCCGGGAGCGATCCTGCAACAAAAGAACCTGGCCAGAACCTTCCAGATGATTGTTGAGGGCGGCGCCGACGCGTTTTATCGTGGCCCGATTGCCAGGGAGATCGCCCGTTTCTCACAGGCCAATGGTGGTCTGCTGACTGAGGATGACCTGGCGACCTATGAGCCGTCCTGGCAGACGCCGATCTCGGTGAACTATCGTGGCTACGATATCTACTGTCCGCCCCTGCCCTGCTCTGGAATGCAATATCTCCAGACGCTCAAGATCGCCGAAGGCTTCGACATGGCCGCGATGGGCCAGAACAGCGCCGAGTACATCCACCACCTGGCCGAGGCGATGAAACTGGCCGTGGCTGACCGCACAACCTACGCGCCCGACGAACTCGCGCCAACTGACTATTTGCTCTCTGATGGCTACCTGGCGGAGCGACGGCGGACCATCGATCCTGATCAGGCTGCCTACAGCGGCGGAGAGCGCTACACCTCGACAAAGCACCAGGAGGAAGTTCTGGCTGGTAGCGTCGAAAGCATCATGCGCGAGAGCACCACCCATTTTGTGGCGGTTGACGCTGCCGGCAACGCCGTCTCCTGCACCCAGACGCTGGGCGGCGGCTTTGGCTCGGGTGTTGTGCATGGCAGCACCGGGCTCTCGCTGAACAATTTCGCCCACTGGTTCGATCTCGATCCGGAGAGCCCGAACGTCATCGCGCCCGGCAAACGGGTCGAGATGTGCCTTGCGCCGTCGCAGACCTGGAAGGATGGCCGTCCGTTCATGATGGTGGGCACTCCGGGCTCATTCGGAATCATGCAGACCACACCACAGATGATGATGAACGTGCTTGATTATGGATTCAGCATCCAGGCCGCCATTGAAGCGCCACGCTTCCGCACCATGACCGGCATGGAACTTCCGGTCGAGGGCCGTATTCCGTCCGGCGTTGTTGAAGAGCTGCGCCGCAAGGGTCACGAGGTGCAGCTGCTCGACGATTGGACGCCGTTTGTGGGCGGTGGACAGGGCATTATGATCGACCCCGACAGCGGTGCGTTCTTCGCCGGAGCCGATCCCCGGCGCGATGGGTATGCGTTGGCGTATTGAGGGATCGTTCGCAATGTCCGTAGCGGCGCAATTCATTGCGCCTCTCTCTGACCTTAGCGTATCGGGGGGCAGGCAGGGCGCAATGAATTGCGC
>JACCZH010000386.1 GCA_013696045.1 Chloroflexia bacterium | reverse complement strand
GGTCATACCTCGCCATGACTTCCGGGCTCTCCCGACATCGCTTCAGAGCGTGCAGCACCAAAAGGTCGGGAGACCCCCCATCATGTGGCGAGGTCTGGGCATTGATGGTGTCATCATGTTTCTGGGAGATGATGAGAAGAAACCGCATCGTTGCCTGGTACAGGTTAAGTCTGGCCACGTCAGTAGTGGCGACATCAGCCAGTTACGGGGAACCATCGAAAGAGAGAATACCCAGATCGGTCTGTTCATCACCTTAGAGGAACCAACAGGGCCGATGCAGCGGGAAGCGGTAGAAGCTGGGTTCTATCGTTCCAGCCTGATGCAACGAGATTACCCACGTATTCAAATTCTCACTATCCGGGAACTGTTTGATCGACGTGAGCTACAGATGCCCCCAATGTTCAATCCCTACCGGCTTGCAGAACGCCGGCACCGGGATAATCAGCAGCTGTAAGCTCTTCAACACCGGAACTGGTTTATCGTGATAAGCGTTGATCTAATGTGTGTCAGCGGGTAGGACAGACGTCCTGGACACGGGTTAGACACGTCCAGGACGTTGTACAGGACAGGACTGGACAGGGTGACGGGACGGCCGGTGGGTGAATGGTTGGACATTGCCGCAGCAAGTGAACGCCTAGCCCGGATTATTCATAGGTGACAGAAAGGCACCACTCTGGTATCGGTACGGATGCTGAATCACGACCGAATCAGGGAGGTGCCTCAATGCGTCAGTCTGCCACAGATACCGGTCGTTTTCCGGCCACACCGCGACCCGTCGAGACGCGGTTTGACCTCGACGGGCTCACCTCGGACGGCGGCCTGCTCTGGCTGGTCGAAGCCGACGAGGAGCTGGGCTTGTCGAGCGCCCTGTCGGCGGCCATTCCCGACTGGCGGCGGGGTCCGGTGCGGCACTCGCTGCCAACCCTGGTGCGGCAACGGGTGCTGCAGATCGCCTGTGGCTATCCCGACCAGAACGATGCCAGCACGCTCCGCCATGACCCGCTCTTCAAACTCGGCTGTGGCCGCTTGCCAGGCAGTGGCAGCCCGTTGGCCAGCCAACCCACCCTCTCGCGGCTCGACACGGCCGCCGACGAAGCGAGTTGTGCGGCACTGGCCGCGGTGCTGCTGGAGGTCTATCTGCGCGAACGGGAACGGGATGGAATCCCGGAACGCATCCTGCTGGACCTCGACAGCACGGCTGATCCCACCCATGGCAACCAGGAAGGCAGCGCCGATCATGGCTATTTTGGGCAGCACATGTTCCACCCGCTGCTCATCTTCGACGGCGACACGAACCAACTCATCAGCGCGCGCTTACGGCCTGGCAACGCGCATGCCAGCTGGGATGTCGTCGTGGAACTGGAGCGCATCACCCGTGCCATCTGGGAGCAGTGGCCGGACGCCAAGCTGGAGATCCGGGCCGATGGTGGCTTTGCGGTCCCAGCCCTCTACGACTTCTGTGAGCAGACCAACATCACCTACACGATCGGGTTGATCCTGAATGCCCGGCTGGAGTGGGCGGCCATTCCGTTGCAGGTGGCCGCCCAGTACCGGCGCGATCTGACCGGCGAGACGAAGGTGCGCTTCGTCAGCGAGCTGGAGTATCAGGCCGGAAGCTGGGAGCAGGCCCGCCGGGTGGTCTATAAGGCTGAAGCCATGGAGCGAGGGACGAACACGCGCTTCGTCGTTACCAACCGCACTGATCCACCGCAAGCGGTGTACGACTGGTATGGTGGACGCGGCGAGACTGAGAACTGGATCAAGGATCTCAAACGCGCCTGCTGGGCGGATCGTTTGAGCTGTCATGGCTTCTGGGCCAACCAGTTCCGCTTGCTGCTCCATGCGGCCGCCTACTGGCTGCTCGATACGCTCAGGCGCTGGCTACGTGAGCGGAAGGCGCCGCGCATGCAACTCGACACGCTCCGCTTACGGCTCATCAAGATCGGCGGTTGGGTGCGCGAGCTCACCACCAAGGTCCGGTTACACTTGGCCGAGAGTCATCCCGGACAGCCACTCTGGCGTCTGCTGGCAACCCGAGAGGGACGCTCATGAATAATCCGGGCTAGACGTACGTACAGCATCTGGGTATCATTAGTGTGACTCTTGGGAACACGTGGGGGTGGCGCCAGGAAACGTTCACCACAGATCATGACGAGCGTGGCCGGCAGGTCGGCGTTTGCCTAGAGCGCCGCCGTGCCGCTTCGCACGCCGGTTCGTCGCCCCCACCGTATGGAATCGGTCCGCTGATGAGGTAACGAGGGTGGGAACGGCTGTGATCCAGGCAGTGGGCGGCAGCTTCGCGGTTGACCAGCATGGTTTTCGCGATGATTCTCCGTTCGTCGCTGCCGCGAATGGGGTGCCTACCTCTTCCGGGCCGCTTCCCCTGTTACTTGTTGCTGATCCGGTTGAGCCCGCTCCCGGCACATCGGATGTCGCGCACGATATTGTCACCGGCATGGCAGTCTACCTTCGTCATACGATGGAGCACGGTATCCGTGAAGTGCTGGTGGCAGCGTTCAAAACGGCCAACGAGCGGGTGTATTCCGAAAATCGCTCGCGTCATGGCAGGCGACGGATCTATCTGGGCCTGAGCTGTGTCGTTCTGGAGGGCGACGAGCTCTATGTCGCCCAGACATCGCCGAGCCAGGTACTGGTGTGGCAAGACGGAGTTGCGCACGCCATCCCTTCGTTGAGCACCTGGTCAGCCGACGAAATTACCGAAACCTTCAGCGATCTGAGCTATCCGCTCGGCTTTCGGGAGAAGATTGAACCGCGCATAGCCTACAGCCGATGCGCGCCCGGGGACGTCATCGCCGTTGTTTCCTGGCCGTTGGCGAAACACCTTGGAACGTTTGCGAACCTCAACGGCGTGCGATCTGCTGGAGATTTCATCGCTCTGGTAGCGCAATTGCAGCTCGAACATCGAAGCCGTGCGCATCACGGAGCGGAGTTTGAGCTCGACGCAGATCGGATCGCGCTGACACCCACCCGTGACAACAGAAGCATTTTGCGTGGATCAATGCATTTTCCTGGGT